>NZ_DVDW01000047.1:0-15313 GCF_015296045.1 Thermosynechococcus sp. M3746_W2019_013
GAGGGCTGAACTGACAGTTTTATTTGGCTTGGGCTGTGCGGCCGTCGGTATTGGTTATGGCAAATTGCCTGTAGCTGCGGGAGACTTCTCAATTCGTCTAAGGGCAATTAGTCTAACTGCGGCTTGCTTTGCCATCCATAATACTAGAGTTGGAGTCCATAGAATTTTTTAAGATTTTTTGATTTGGTTAAGCATCTATGGCATTATGACTTCGCTACGTCCGTGGCGACGCTGGTGCCATTGCCAAGCGTGGCGAATGATCTGCTCAATGTCGGGGTACTGGGGCTGCCAGCCTAGGATGCGACGGGCACGATCGCTATTGGCAACGAGGATCGCGGGGTCTCCTGCTCGGCGATCGCCTTCAATGACTGGAATCGAACAACCTGTGACCCTCTGAGCTGTTTCAATAATTTGCCGCACTGAAAACCCTTGGGCGTTCCCCAAGTTCAAAATTTCCGAGTTGCCGCCGCTCAAGAGGTACTTTAATCCCAGCACATGGGCTTGGCTTAAGTCCACGACGTGGATATAGTCGCGAATGCAAGTGCCATCGAGGGTGGGATAGTCTGTACCATAAATGGCGATGTGGGGGCGTTGTCCCATGGCTGCCTGCAAGACGAGTGGAATCAAGTGAGTTTCTGGATGGTGATCTTCCCCCAGACGAGAGTGGGGATCCGCACCCGCTGCATTGAAATAGCGGAAAATTAAGGACTTGAGGCCGTAGGCACTGCCCATATCGGCAACTATTTGCTCCACCATCCACTTAGAGCGACCATAGGGATTAATGGGGGCACAGGGGCAGGTTTCGCAAATCGGTACCTCTGGAGGCAAGCCATAGACTGCTGCTGTGGAAGAAAAGATAAGATAGGGAATCTCGGCAGCCACCATTGCCTGTAAGAGGGTTAGGGCCCCATGGACGTTATTTTGATAAAAGCGATCGGGATAGCGGACAGACTCGCCCACCTCAATATAGGCAGCAAAATGCATTACTGCTGTCACAGAATAGGTTTGAAAAAGCCAATCTAAGAGGGGGCGATCGCCAATATCGCCAACAATGAGTTCTGTTTTGAGGACCGACTCCACCAAGTCGCGGTGTCCCCGCTCCAGCGTATCTAAAATAAGCACTTGAAAGCCGGCCTGCTGGAGTGCCAAGGCGGTATGACTACCGATATAGCCCGCGCCCCCTGTCACCAGAATCAGCGGCGAATTATTATCATTGTTGGTTGTCATTAAAGCCTATCTGTTACACTAGGAGGACACCTACCGATTCTGCCATGACCAGTGACTTGCACCGTGAAATCACCCAAGAGGTGAAACGACGTCGTAATTTTGCCATTATCTCCCACCCAGATGCCGGGAAAACGACGCTCACCGAAAAGTTACTGCTCTACGGTGGCGCCATTCACGAGGCGGGAGCTGTCAAAGCACGGCGAGCTCAGCGACAAGCTACCTCCGACTGGATGGCCATGGAGCAACAGCGGGGCATTTCGATTACCTCCACGGTCCTGCAGTTTGAATATCAAGGCTATCAGATTAACCTCCTGGATACCCCTGGTCACCAGGACTTCAGTGAAGATACCTATCGCACCCTTGCGGCGGCTGATAATGCAGTGATGCTCGTGGATGCTGCGAAGGGTCTAGAGCCCCAAACCCGCAAGCTCTTTGAAGTGTGCCAGCTGCGGGGCTTACCGATTTTTACATTCATCAACAAGCTGGATCGGCCGGGGCGCCAGCCTCTGGAACTCATTGACGAAATTGAACAGGAGCTGGGGCTGATTCCCTATCCGGTGAACTGGCCGTTGGGAATGGGCGATCGCTTTCGGGGGGTGTACGATCGCCTGCGGCAGAATTTTCACTTTTTTGAGCGCACGACCCACGGTAGCCGTGCTGCGGCTGAAACCGTCATTGCCCTTGGGGATCCTGCCATTGCCCCCTACATCGAGCCCTATCGGTTGGAATACAACCAACTCAAGGACGAACTGGAACTCCTCGAGGGTGTCGGTGCCAAGCTCGACCTCAATTTGGTGCATCAGGGGAAAATGACCCCCATCTTCTTTGGCAGTGCCATGACCAACTTTGGTGTGCGTCTGTTTCTGGAGCACTTTTTGACCTATGCGCTGCCGCCAATGGCCTACAAGAGCGATCGCGGGCCCATTGATCCCACCCAAGAGCAGTTCACGGGCTTTGTGTTTAAGCTGCAGGCCAATATGGATCCCAAACATCGCGATCGCGTGGCCTTTGTGCGAGTCTGTAGCGGCAAATTTGAGAAAGACATGACCGTAAGCCATGCCCGCACTGGCAAAACCATTCGCCTCTCACGCCCTCAAAAACTCTTTGCCCAAGGTCGTGAATCCCTGGAAATGGCCTATGCTGGTGATGTCATTGGCCTCAATAATCCGGGGATGTTTGCCATTGGCGACACCCTGTATGTCGGCCCAAAATTGGAGTATGAGGGCATTCCCTGCTTCTCACCAGAACTCTTTGCCTACCTGCGCAACCCCAATCCCTCCAAGTTCAAATCCTTCCAAAAAGGGGTGAATGAACTGCGGGAAGAGGGCGCCGTGCAAATTATGTACTCCACTGATGAATCGAAACGAGAACCCATCCTTGCCGCTGTCGGGCAACTGCAATTTGAAGTGGTGCAGTTTCGCCTGCTGCATGAATACGGTGTTGAGACCCGCCTTGACCCCCTGCCCTACACCGTTGCGCGTTGGGTACTCGATGGTTGGGAAGCCCTTGAAGCGGTTGGCCGCATTTTTAATGCCGCTACCGTCAAGGACAGTTGGGGACGGCCAGTCCTACTGTTTAAGAACGAGTGGAATCTGCAACAAACAATGGCAGATCATCCAAAACTACGCCTGAGCGCGATCGCCCCCCTTGCCGCTGCGGTGCCTGCCTAGCCTGCCCCATGAGTAGTGTTTATACCCGTCCCCTTGCTCGTCTCATTGAGCAGTTGCAGCGCCTGCCGGGGATTGGCCCGAAGACTGCCCAACGGCTGGCTCTCCACCTCATCAAACGTCCTGAAGCCGATATCCAAGCCCTAGCTCAGGCTCTTCTTGAGGCCAAACAGCAGGTGGGACTTTGTTCAGTGTGTTTTCATCTCTCTGCAGAACCGGTGTGTGAGATCTGTGCCTCGCCCCAGCGAGACAATCACACGATTTGCGTGGTTGCAGATTCCCGCGATGTCATTGCCATTGAAAAAACCCGCGAGTACCACGGCAAGTACCATGTTTTGGGCGGACTCATTTCACCCCTAGAGGGCATTACCCCCGAACACCTGCACATTCAACCGCTCATTCAGCGCGCCAGCCAACCGCAAGTGACAGAAGTGATCCTCGCCATCAACCCCAGTATCGAAGGGGAAACCACCACACTCTATGTGGGACAGCTGCTGCGCCCCTTTGTCAAAGTAACCCGCATTGCCTTTGGCCTACCCGTGGGTGGCGATCTCGACTATGCCGATGAAATGACCCTTGCCCGTGCCCTCGCCGGCCGCCGCGAGATTGAGTGGCAGTAGTTAGTGTCCCCCCTGCAACCGCCGCAATGCCGCCACAATTTGGTGAACGGCTCGCTTCAGTTGATCCACCTCGTGGTGCAACTGTTGGTTTTCAGCTTCTAAAGCAGCAAGGCGATTTTCATCCCCACCACGACCTGTTGCCGCTGGTTGCTGTTGCAGTTGAGCAACCGTTGCTTGGAGTTGAGCAAAGTCATTTGCAGTGACAGATTGTGCCTGCAAGACTTGAATGGCGCCTTCAAGGGCGGCCAATTTGTCATAGACGGGGGTGAGATCCACGGCTACTGGAGCAGCCACTTCAGCATGGGCTACTGCTTTGACGGGTCTGGGCTTACGGGCTTTGCGAAAGGCCTCTTGAATTGCTGCTTCGAGTTGTTCTTTTTCAAAGGGCTTCTCAATAAACTCAAACCACTCAAAGGGCTCCTGGAGCTTCTCTGTGACCTCTTCCTTGCGCCCCGACATAATCACTAAGGGAATTGCCCCTAGGAGGTTGTTTTTCTCCAATTCCTGATAGACTTCCCAGCCGCTCACCTTCGGCAGCAGAAAATCTAGCATGATCAGGGTGGGATCAGACTGCTCAATCAGTTGCAAGCCCTCACGCCCATCCTTGGCCTCCAAGATCTCATAGTCGCCCTCTGGCAACATTTCACGGACGCGCATCCGGATGACTTTACTGTCATCAATGACAACGACTTTACGGCTACTCACGGAAACACTCCATTCCTATGCGAGATTTCTATACAAGATATGCTGAATAGAGGGCGGCAGTGGCATGATCACTATCACTACGTGATTTCAACCTTAGCATAGCCATGTCTTTTCCATTTGCCCACAGGCGATCGCCCCCGCCCCAAAAAAACTCACTGCTAATCGCCCCAGCAGAATGTCACAATAGAAGTCTCACCCTCATTCAAGATTTGTTAAATAGATCACCCCTATGCCAGAGTCTGCTGCTGCCCCTATTCACCTCCCCAAAACCAGTGAGTCAGAGCGGCTAAAGCGCATTCGCCACACCACCTCCCATATTTTGGCAATGGCCGTCCAGAAGCTGTTTCCCAAGGCTCAAGTGACGATTGGCCCTTGGATTGAAAACGGGTTTTACTACGATTTTGACCACCCAGAGCCCTTCAGTGAAAAAGACCTGAGGCTTATCGAGAAGGAGATGGTCAAGATCATTAAGCGCAAGCTACCAGTGATCCGTGAAGAAGTGACCCGTGCGGAAGCCGAGCGTCGCATTCGCGAACTGGGGGAACCCTACAAGCTAGAAATTCTCCAAGACCTCGAAGAACCAATTACGATTTACCACTTGGGGGATGAGTGGTGGGATCTCTGTGCAGGGCCCCACGTTGAAAATACTGGCGAGATTAATCCCAAGGCGATCGCCCTTGAAAGTGTTGCCGGTGCCTACTGGCGGGGGGATGAAACCAAAGCCCAACTTCAGCGCATCTACGGCACCGCATGGGAAACCCCCGAACAATTGGCGGAGTATAAACGTCGCAAAGAAGAAGCACTCCGCCGCGATCACCGCAAGGTGGGTAAAGAACTAGGCCTGTTTATCTTTGCCGATCCAGTCGGACCAGGTTTGCCCCTATGGACCCCCAAAGGAACGGTGCTCCGCTTCACCCTTGAGGACTTTCTCAAAAAAGAGCAACTGAAGCGGGGATATTTACCGGTGGTCACTCCCCACATTGCCCGTGTGGATTTGTTTAAGACCTCTGGCCACTGGCAAAAGTACAAGGAGGATATGTTCCCTCTAATGGCCGAAGATGCTGAGGCTGCCGCCCACGAGCAGGGGTTTGTCCTCAAGCCGATGAACTGCCCTTTCCACATTCAAATCTATAAAAGTGAGCTGCGCTCCTATCGCGATTTACCGCTGCGGCTGGCGGAATTTGGCACTGTCTATCGCTATGAGCAATCGGGAGAATTAGGGGGCTTAACACGGGTACGCGGCTTTACGGTGGATGACTCCCATCTCTTTGTTACCCCAGAACAGTTGGATGCCGAGTTTTTGAATGTAGTTGACCTCATCCTTACGGTCTTTCGCTGTCTGCGTCTGAATAAATTCAAGGCCCGCTTGAGCTTTCGCGATCCTAAGTCCGATAAATACATTGGCTCCGATGAGGCGTGGTCAAAGGCCGAAGCAGCAATTCAGCGAGCCGTAGAACAGTTGGGCATGAAGCACTTTTTAGGCATTGGTGAAGCCGCCTTCTATGGGCCGAAACTGGACTTTATCTTTGAGGATGCCCTCGGTCGCGAGTGGCAGTTGGGAACGGTTCAGGTAGACTACAATTTGCCTGAGCGCTTTGATTTGGAATATGTTGCTGAGGACAATACCCGCCGCCGACCGGTGATGATCCACCGTGCCCCCTTTGGCTCCCTGGAGCGGCTCATTGGCATTCTCATTGAGGAGTATGCAGGGGATTTCCCCTTTTGGCTAGCACCGGAGCAAGTGCGCCTGTTGCCTGTGGGGGATGAGCAACGTCCCTATGCCGAACGGGTGGCGGCTCAACTGCAAGAGCGGGGGATGCGCGTGAGCGTGGATCGCAGTGGCGATCGCTTGGCTAAACAAATCCGCAATGCTGAAACCCAGAAAATACCGGTGATGGGCATCATTGGCGCCAAAGAAGTAGAAAGTCAGACGGTGAGTATTCGCACCCGTGCTGTGGGAGATGTCGGTACCTTTGCCGTTGATCACCTGATTGAAAAGCTGACATTGGCAATGGATGCCATGCATGGTGAGATTGAGTGGGGTTAAGCTCAAAATCTCAATTTTGCTCCCAAATTTGCTCCCAAAGAGGAAGGGAAAGGGGCTGGGGTGCAGTAAATCCGATAAGCTTAAAAGAGCTATCGCGGCTGCCGGCTGTTACCTGTAAATTCAGCCCCTTGTCCTGACTACTCAACCCTTTGGCAGTTTTACTCATTCCTGTTCAATACGGCGATAGTGTTGAGACGGTTCTATGCTTGTGCTTGAGAAAAATCTTGTGCTTGAGAAAAATGTGGTGACCCATGACTGAGACACCTGTTTTGGCAACAGTGATTTTGCAGCAATTGCAATGGCGCTATGCCACAAAAAAGTTTGATCCTAATCGCAAAATTCCTGCGGTTCTGTGGCAAACACTTCTACAAAGTCTGGTCCTCGCTCCTTCCTCCTTTGGTCTGCAACCGTGGAAGTTTTACGTCATTGAAACCCCAGAACTGCGCCAAGCCCTGCTGCCGCACACTTGGAATCAACGGCAGGTGGTGGATGCCTCTCACTTAGTGGTCTTTGCGATCAAAAGTCATTTGAATGCTGCCGATGTCGATCGCTACCTTGCACGGCAAGCGGAAGTCCGCCAAACCTCAGTGGAAGAGCTGCAAGGGTATGGAGATTTGGTCAAGGGCTTCTTGCAATCGCCCCCTTATCCTCTGAATGTTGATGAATGGTCAGCCCGCCAAGTTTATATTGCTTTGGGGCAGTTCATGGTGACGGCGGCCCTGCTTGGAATTGACACCTGTCCTATGGAGGGGTTCTTACCTCAAGAGTACGACCGCCTTCTCAACCTCCCTGCCCAAGGCTACCATGCCGTAGTTGTGTGTGCCGCTGGCTACCGGGCCGCTGATGACCAGTATGCAACTTCCCCCAAGGTGCGCTATCCCCTAGAGGCCGTTGTGGAAGTGCGTTAGAATTGCCCGCTTGATGCCAATGAACATAGGCTAAGCTAGAAATAGCTCGGTACAAAGTTTGTATGTCTTTGCACACCGATGATCCCATCGACCACAATTTAGTTGATTTAGAGATCGTTCCCACCAAAGAAGAAGAGCGCTCTGAACCCACTAACATTACGATTCGCGAGATGGGGATTGATGACATTGCGCCAGTCTTTCACCTGGGTGAAGAACTTTTTACAAGTGATTTGTATCCTTCCCTCTATCGCATCTGGGATGAATGGGAGGTTATTGGTTTCTATAACACCGATCCAGAATACTGTCTGGTTGCCGAAGCCGATTCACAGGTGGTCGGGTTTATCTTGGGCACGATTATTAGCAAAGCCCCATGGGTCTATGGTTACATTAACTGGCTAGGGGTCCATCCGCAGTATCAACGGCGGGGCATTGCCGACAGGCTCGTGGATAAGCTCATCGAACGCATGATTGAAGAGGGGGCACGGTTTATGCTGGTGGATACTGACCCTGCTAATACCCCCGCAGTGAAGTTTTTTACCCGTAAGGGCTTTGGCAATCCGCGGCGGCATGTCTTTTTTTCGTTAAACTTAACCAAGCATGAAATCTATGGCCGACTGATTGCCTACGAGCGCGATCGCTCCGAGCGGCTGACCTATCGCCGTCCCCGCCGCCGCTAGAAGGTTAGATAGTTGTTCCTTGGAGGTGTTTGCCCCGGTGACTCGTTATTCTGCCCCCTCAGATGAGGTTCCCGTTCCTGCCCACATTCATTACGAGCTAGTGCTGCAAATTTTGGAACAGGCTTCCTTACCCACCCTCCCCCCCAACTCCAGTGGCTATCAACAGCTCCACAGTGCTGTCATTCATCTGCGCAAAGCCCTGCGGCTGCAAAAGCAGTTTGAGGAGGAATGGCAAGCGGGCGGCGGCAGTGTCGAATACCAGTGGTCACTGAATCGCGATCGCCCCCAAGCTCAAAGCAAATAGCCCAATCCCAAGAGCAAGCTACTCCAAAAATGCAGTTGCACCGCAATAAATTTCGAGTTCTCGATCTGCTCAGGCACACTGTGAAATTGCGCCATCCGCTGGCACAAATAAATTGCCCAGGGCAGTGAACCCAAAGCCAGCAGTGTTGGCCCCGGCAGGAGTCCCCAGAGAACACTGGCCACCAACACCCCATAAAAGAGACCACAGGCACCATAGACCAGTTGGGCACTGCGAGCCGTCCCTAGGCGCACTACCGGGGAACGTTTGCCGGCGGCTAGATCATCGGCCACCTGGTGAAAGTGGGAGCAAAAGAGAATCAGCGTTGTTGTCAGACCATTGAGGGTGGCTACAGGCCAAATACTGGGGCTAAAGGTTTGCACTTGGCTATAGTAGGCGGCAGCGATTGCCAAGGGGCCAAAGCAAATAAAACAAATCGGCTCCCCCAAACCCAAATAGCCCAAACGAAAGGGCGGCCCTTGGTAGCTATACCCTAGGGCACAGCAGAGCAATACCAACCCTAAAACCGTTCCATCCTGTTGCAGCCAACTAATGGCGGCAATCCCCAGTAGCCCCAAGAGTAAGCAGAGGTTGCTCAGCCAAAAGATCAGTTGCTTTTTGCCTGTGAGATTGACCACGGAATGGTACTTGTGGCGATCGATCCCCGTTTCAGCATCAAAGACATCATTGCTCAGATTCAGCCAGGCCAAAATGAGTACAGCCGCCGTTAGAAACAAACCAAAAGGCCACCAGTGTACTCTGCCTGTCTTGGCGATCGCCCCCGCCGTGCCCAACCAAATGGGCATCACCGCCACACTGTACATGGGAAGTTTAATCGCCGCCCACCATAAACGCGAGCGATCTATGGATTCTGACGAACCAGCCATCTCCCTTAACTTTGAGTCACCTTGGTCAGCATATCATTGCTGCCCCTGCCCATAGATCGCTTGTTTTGCCGCCCAAATCGCTTGCCGCAACGCTGGATTATTCAGCTTATAGCTATAGATGCCCAAATCCCGGGCTAAGGCCACCAGTTGTGGGCGGTTTAGCCGCTCTAGCTCGGGGATCGTCAGGGTTTCAAGAGTGGGTTGAGGGGGGCGCAGTTGGCGTTCAAGAGCTGCCACTTGCTGTTCTAGGGTACTCAGGCGTTGTAAAACCGTTGGACAGGTCATCTCCGTCGGCTGAAGGGATTGTTGCAAAAGCCTACGAATTGCCTCACTCAGGGAACTGCATCCCTGCTGCACCTGCCAGCGTTGAAGTTGGCCATAGAGTTTGGCATCTAAACGAACCGTGATCTGTTTGTGGCGCATGCCTGAAATTATCTAAAAAAAACCGACAAACTGACCTACAGTCTGTCGGCTCGTTGTGTGTTCCCTGTTGATGACTCGGATAGTACTGAGTCACTATTTAGTATGACCTATCCCTCGATAGAATGACTGTGACCATGATCACAACTTAGCCGCCTTTGATGGCGTTTGGCCAAAGTCTCTCATTTAAATTTCTGAATCTCCTATGACCTCTACCCTCGACGGCACGATTCTTTTGCCCCAGAAACTCTTCAGTGCTCCTCTGCGACGGCGTTTACTCCATGTCAATGGGATAGGTAGCGATGCTGCCAAGCAACTGCGGGATTTGAACCGCCTTGCCGAACTCACGGCGACTTATCCTTTAGAAATTCGTGGCATTCACAATCAAACCCATGGCTTCCAAGCGGATCTCTTGGAAAGTTTCCTCGGTAAGGCAGAACTCTACCATTTTTGGTCCCAGACCCCAGCTCCAGACCCCAGCAAGGATCGCCGCTATCAGTATGCCAAACTCCTTGGCCAACTGGTGAGCAAAGATCTGGCCGATGATGCCGATATTCTAGCGATCGCCCAACCCAGCCAAATCCAACAGCGCCCCCTCGATATCAATCGTACCGCTGACCTAACGAAACTCCTTGATCTATCATTCCTACAAAAATTGAGCTGGTGGGATTTTGCCCAGTATCTCTACGGTGCCTTTCCAGCTGGGGCGCCACGTCCCACCCTGCGGTTGGCCTATGAAATTGTCAAGGGGTTACAAGCGGGGGCTGAATTGTATCTTGTTGCCCATAGCCAAGGATTAATTATCACTGCCCTTGCCTGTCACATTGTCCGTCAATTACTGCTGCCGCAAACGAAATGGATGGAGACCGTTCATCTCATTGGCTATGGCCCCGCTATTTTCTTTGCGGATTTACCCCCCGAGCTCCAGCCGCGAACTATCTTAATTCAACATCGTCAAGACGTGGTGGCCGAAACCCTAAGCAATCTCCGCAATGTGGATTTATGGACCAGCTTGCAAACCCAGATGGAAAAAGCCATTCACTACGCTGATGATCTGCTGAAGGTTCTAGGTCAAGATAGCCACCACTCTGCTAGTTTCTATTTGGGGTTGCAGGGTAGCCCCAGCGGCCAGCGATCGGCAGAACTGATACAAATTTTATTGACCCAAAGCTGGACAGCCACCCCCAGTCTTGCGGTTCTTGGGGGCACACGGCTAATCCTTGAAGTTTAGCGGATGAGTGGCAGAAGCAGTTATCCTAGTAGAGAGAAAGAAATAGGAAGTAAGGACACAATAGAACGCAAATGAAGGGTCTAGAAAAGATTATCCCCCTAGATGGACGGGATATTAAGGTAGTATTGCAAAAATTTGCCCCCCAAGCCGCCGGCTCCATTCTCATTAGTTCGGGAGAAACAGCTGTACTCGTAACGGCCAATCGTGCTGCCCCGCGTGAAGGTATTGATTTTTTGCCCCTTGTTGTGGATTACGAAGAGCGCCTCTATGCGGCTGGCCGGATTCCCGGCGGTTTTTTACGGCGTGAGGGTCGCCCCCCCGAAAAAGCCATTCTCATTGGTCGTCTGATTGACCGGCCGCTGCGCCCTCTCTTTCCCCAGTGGTTGCGCGACGATCTCCAAGTGGTGGCAACGACGGTTTCCCTCGATGAAAATGTTCCCCCCGATGTCTTGGCGGTAACTGGAGCCTCAATTGCCGTTCTCTTGGCACAAATTCCCTTTAATGGTCCGATGGCAGCGGTGCGCGTCGGCCTTGTGGGGGATGAGTTTGTGATCAACCCCACTTACAAAGAAATTGAGCGCGGTGGCTTGGATCTTGTCGTTGCCGGGTCTCCCGATGGGGTGGTGATGGTGGAGGCCGGTGCCAATGAACTGCCAGAAGCCGACATGATTGAGGCCATTGACTTTGCCTATGAGGTGATCCAGGACCTGATTCAAGCGCAGCGGGATCTCCTCAAGGAATTGGGCATTGACATTGTCCGCGCTGAGCCACCGGCGATCGACCCCACCTTAGAAAACTTTATCTACGAGCGTGCCGCTCAACCGGTCAAAGCCATTCTCAAACGCTTTGAAAAGGACAAAAATGTTCGGGATGCTGCCCTCGATGAGGTGCAAGGGGCGATCGCCCAAGAAATTGCTGCTCTGCCCGAAGATCACCCAGTGGCTGTGGCGGCGGCGGAAAACCCCAAAGCCCTACCCACCCTCTTTAAGGCCGTCACGAAAAAACTCATGCGGCAGCAAATTATTGAAGAAGGGGTGCGAGTTGATGGCCGCCGTCTTGATGAAGTGCGCCCTATTTGGTGTGAGGTGGGGGTTCTCCCGGAGCGGGTTCATGGCAGCGCCCTCTTTAATCGTGGCTTGACGCAGGTGATGTCCGTGACCACCCTCGGTTCTCCTGCCGATGCCCAAGCCCTTGATGATCTGCATCCTGAGGACAGCAAACGTTATCTGCACCACTACAACTTTCCCCCTTACTCCGTTGGTGAAGTCAAACCCCTGCGATCGCCGGGGCGGCGAGAAATTGGCCATGGTGCCCTTGCTGAGCGTGCCCTTGAACCCGTCCTTCCTCCCAAGGAGGAGTTTCCCTACGTGATTCGGGTGGTGTCGGAGGTGCTCTCCTCCGATGGCTCGACCTCTATGGGCTCCGTTTGTGGTTCCACCCTCTCCTTGATGGATGCCGGGGTACCAATCCGCAAGCCCGTCAGTGGTGCGGCCATGGGATTGATCAAGGAGGGCAATGAGGTGCGCATCCTGACCGACATTCAGGGGATTGAAGACTTCCTTGGGGACATGGACTTCAAAGTGGCCGGCACCGACAGCGGCATCACCGCCCTGCAAATGGATATGAAAATTACCGGCTTGCCCGTTGCCGTGATTAAGCAGGCGATCGAACAGGCGCGTCCGGCGCGGCTCCATATCCTTGAGAAAATGCTGGCGGTGCTCGATAAACCCCGTCCCCAACTGCCCCCCAGTGCGCCACGGCTGCTCACCTTGCAAATTCCCCCCGATATGATTGGCTTGGTCATTGGTCCAGGGGGCAAAACTGTGCGCGGTATCTCTGAGCAATACAACGTCAAGGTGGACATCAGCGAAGAGGGGCTAGTCACCATTACTGCCCCCAATGAAACCAATGCGAAGCAAGCACGGGCTGCCATTGAGGGTCTAACGCGAAAGCTCAACGCCGGTGATGTCTATCTGGGCAAGGTGACACGAATTATTCCCATCGGTGCTTTTGTCGAGTTTCTCCCGGGCAAAGAGGGGATGATCCACATTTCCCAGTTGGCGGAGTATCGCGTCGGTAAAGTTGAGGATGAGGTGAAAATTGGCGATGAAATTGTCGTCAAAATTCGTGAGGTGGACAGCAAAGGCCGCATTAACCTCACCCGCCTTGGCATTCATCCCGACGAGGCCGAAGCCGCCCGCAGTAACTCCGTTGTCTAGCCCATGGTCACCATGCCCCAGTCATCACTGCATACCTTCCTCTTGGAGGTGGGCACCGAGGATCTGCCCGCCCGCTTTGTCAGTAGTGCCCTGCGGCAGTGGCGCACCCTGATCCCCCAAACCCTTAAGGAACGGGGACTCACGGCAGAGGTCAACGTCTGGGCAACCCCGCGCCGCTTAGCAGTACTGATTGAGGGGTTGCCGCCCCAGCAGCCGGATCAAACAATTGAGATCAAAGGGCCAGCGGCCACCGTGGCCTTTCGGGAGGGGGAACCCACCCCTGCGCTATTGGGGTTCCTGCGATCGCGCCAAGGCAGTCTCGAGGAAATTGAAATCCGCGCCACGGAAAAGGGGGAGGTGGTCTATCTCAAACAGATTCGCCCCGGCCAACCAACCCCTCAACTCTTGACCGAGTTGGCGCAACAGTGGATTGCTGCCCTTGAGGGCCCTCGCTTCATGCGCTGGGGAGATGGCGATCTGCGCTTTTCGCGTCCCATTCGCTGGTTGGTGTTGCTGTGGGATGAGCAGGTGTTGCCCTTGGTTTTGGAAAGCCATTCTGTGTCCATTGCCAGCGATCGCACCACCTATGGCCATCGGGTGCTTTCCCAAGGCGCCATTGCCCTCAGCCATGCCCAAGACTACGCATCTGCCCTTGAAAAGGCAGGGGTCTTGGTGGATCCAGAAGCCCGCCAGCAACGGATTCGCGAGCAAATTGCTGCCCTTGCTGCGGAGGCCGCGGGATGGGTGGATTTAGAAGTGCCCCTTTTGGAGGAAGTCACCCACCTTGTGGAATGGCCAACAGCAGTCTTGGGGAGTTTTGAAGCGCGGTTTCTTGCTCTGCCCCTTGAGGTGATTACCACCGTATTGGTGTCCCATCAGCGGTATTTTCCCGTGTACACCGATGCGACTCGCCAAGCCCTGCTGCCGGTGTTCATCACGATTAGCAATGGCGATCCGGCGGCCACTTCCTTGATTCGCGCTGGGAATGAGCGGGTGATTCGGGCCCGCCTAGCGGATGCTGAGTTCTTCTACAGGGCGGATACGGC
Organism: Thermosynechococcus sp. M3746_W2019_013; assembly: GCF_015296045.1. NCBI lineage: Bacteria > Bacillati > Cyanobacteriota > Cyanophyceae > Acaryochloridales > Thermosynechococcaceae > Thermosynechococcus > Thermosynechococcus sp. M3746_W2019_013. Next base: position 13,956 of record NZ_DVDW01000047.1, read on the forward strand.
ACAGCCCCTAGAGCACTACTGCGGGAAACTAGCCACGGTGACCTTCCAAGATGAATTGGGATCGATGGCGGACAAAGTGAAGCGGCTAACCGCCTTGGCTCGCCAAATTGCAACCGCTTTAAATTGTGCGGCTGCGGATATTGCTGCCATTGAGCGCACGGCTTGTCTATGCAAAGCGGATCTAGTGACGCAGATGGTGGGGGAATTTCCTGAACTGCAGGGCTATATGGGACAAGTCTATGCCAGGGTCTCTGGGGAAGCCCCAGCGGTGGCCATGGGAATTTTTGAGCATTATCTGCCTCGTTTTGCTGGCGATCGCCTGCCCCAAAGTCTCACGGGCCAGGTGGTGGGATTGGCTGATCGCTTGGATACCCTAGTCTGCCTCTTTGGCCTCGGCCTCTGTCCCACGGGTTCTTCGGATCCTTTTGCCCTACGGCGGGCAGCCAATGGGGTAATCACCATCCTCTGGCAGGGGGAACACCACCTAAATCTCCTCGCTCTGCTACAGGAGTATGCCCAAGCCTTTTGTCGCCAATTTGCTGCCAAGCTCAGTGCCGCTGATTTAGAGCAGCAACTGCGGCAGTTTTTTAGCCAACGGCTGCGGACACTTCTTCAAGAAGACCTAGGCATTGAGTATGACTTGGTGAATGCGGTGATTCCAGAGGATCAGCCGGAGTTGCAGACTCGTGCCCTCCAGGATGTGGTTGATGCCCGCGATCGCGCCCAGTTTCTGCAAAAACTGCGCCAATCTGGTGACCTCATGGCCATTTACCCCACAGTGAACCGCGCCACTCGCTTAGCACGCCAAGGCACCCTAGGGACAGACTGCCTAAATATCCGCGCAGTCAAGGCCAAGCACCTTGAAGCCCCCATTGAAAAGGAATTCTACAGCGCCCTCAAGGACATCTTGCCAACGGTGCAACAGGCCCAGAGGCAGCGTGCCTATGGCCAAATTGTGGATGCTTTAGTCAGCCTTGCCCCGATTGTCAGTCGCTTCTTCGATGGGGAAGAAAGTGTGCTGGTGATGGCAGAGGATGCGACAGTGCGTGCCAATCGTTTAGCCCTCCTTGGTCTGTTGCGCAACTGTGCGGCAATTATTGGCGATTTTGGGGCAATTGTCCAAACTGAGAGCGTTCCATCAGCCCCATAGTTCTCAAAGTTTGGCAGGAATTTTGGCAGGAATAAAAGTGTTGCTTAGCTCCCAGTAGCAACGCATAATTGAGAGTACCCCAATTGAGAATTGCCGTGGCCTGTTCATCTGAACAGTTACTCAATGGGTGTTTAGACTGTTTGCGAGAATTGCCATGACTGCTGAACCGCCGGCCAAGCGCCCCCGCACCAAGAAGACCCCAGCGCCT
>NZ_DVDW01000058.1:0-1922 GCF_015296045.1 Thermosynechococcus sp. M3746_W2019_013
TGGTCAAGAGGAAGAAACCTACAACATCGTGGCTGCCCACGGTTACTTTGGCCGGTTGATCTTCCAATACGCCAGCTTCAACAACAGCCGTGCGCTGCACTTCTTCTTGGCGGCTTGGCCTGTGATTGGCATCTGGTTTACTGCCCTGGGTATCAGCACCATGGCCTTCAACCTCAACGGTTTCAACTTCAACCACTCCGTTGTGGATGCTCAAGGCAACGTGATCAACACCTGGGCGGACATTATCAACCGTGCCAACTTGGGGATGGAAGTGATGCACGAGCGCAATGCTCACAACTTCCCCCTCGACTTGGCCAGCGCTGAGTCTGCTCCTGTGGCAATGATTGCTCCGAGCATCAACGGCTAATTTTCAGAGCAACTCTAACTAGTGTTTTAGCTAAAGGAACCGCCTCTGTACTAGGGGCGGTCTTTTTTTATGATGGTCAAAGGGTAGAGACTTTATTAATGAATATTAATGAATAGTTGGATATCCCTCTTAGAAGTCGCAGTGCTCCTTGTAGTTCAAGCAGCAACACCAGCCCCGGAGATTATCACGCGGGCGATCGCGATCGCGGCCGAGCAGTTTGGTGAGGAACCAGCGCAAATTAGCGTGGTTCAAGTTCACCCCAAAATTTGGTCCGATGGCTGTTTGGGCTTGGGGGGATTGCGGGCTGATTGTGCTGAGCGCTTGACCCCCGGTTGGGAAATTACCCTGACGAATCCCAATGCTCCTTATCCTCAACGGTGGGTCTATCGCACCAATCAAAGTGGTTCCCTGATTCTTTGGGATGCTGCTGGCAGTCAGATGATTGGCACCCTCATTCAGCGACCTCAGCGCCTGAACCCAGAAGAGTTGCCGCCCCCTCTGCCTGAGGGCGTGAGTTTTCGCGTTATTCGGCAAAGTGGTGCCTCTGGCAATCGTCCACCTGCAACAACAACGACACTCCTCTATAACGATGGTCGGATTGTGCAGGAAACCACCAGCACTCGTGGGCAAACTCTCAGCCGCACCCTGCGCACAGTTACATCTACTCAAGTTAGTCAGTTTAATCAATTGTTGAGCGATCGCCGGTTTGAGCGCTTCAATGGCTTTGATTTTGTACCCATGCCCCTAGAGCGAGCGGTGCCTATTAATTTTGTTTCTACCCCCACCGCAACGGTGCGCTTCGCTGAAGCCAATGAATACCGCCTTGCCTCTGATTTAGTTGCCGTTTTGCGGGCATGGGAGCTATTGGTTGCCAAAGGTCAGCTGCCTAAACCTTCATCAAATTCAAAGTAGGATAATGTAGCCTTGTTCCCATGGAATAAGATACGAATGGAATATGACGATAACTTTATCCCAAGAGCCTAGTGGCGAAACTTTGTTCAGCTCATCCAAAGACTGAAATCTTTTACCTTTTTGAATCTGATGGATGATTTTTTCGGCTTCTTAACTTTTAGAACTGGAACAGGATTGGCAAGATTCTCAGTTTTTCTAGAGCAATTGATCGACTAGACACTCTACTCTAATTCAGCAAAGCTTCTTTTGACTTTATCCAATTCCATCTAATTCCTGAGCCAGCTTTTCGAGTCTATCTATAATGTCTTAATTTGGTTATTTAAGCCCTTCTGAAATTCATTAAATAATGTTCAAATACAGTTCAAATATAGCTACTTTGAAAGGAAATGAAGAGATAGATTATCCTTGATGAGTCCTCTAATATCCTTAAGGAAAATCAGCTATAGCTTAGACTGACGAGAGCAGATTGTCTCCTATCTTCAGCAAGGTGGCAAATTTATGAGGTGATTTGCAATTATTATTATTGTGCCGCCCAATGTCTCATTCTTTGTTAGAATAGCTATAACTAAGAATCAGGTTGCTTATCTGTAATTTCTCTAAATTAGAACCTCTTCGTCTTCAAGCTCAATTCTTGATGCCCACA
>NZ_DVDW01000010.1:0-14594 GCF_015296045.1 Thermosynechococcus sp. M3746_W2019_013
ATTTCTCTAAAGATTAAAGTAAAACCCTGCCCCGTTGGACAGGGAAAATATCAAAGTACTAGAAGCTAAAGGTTGTCCGGATTACGCCGAGGACGATTGGGGCATTGTTACTGTTGCTGTTGGGGTTGACCAAAGCAATGACCCCCGGCGTGATTGAAATATTCCGTGAAATAGGAATGCGGTACACTCCCTCAATATGGTAAGAGTTAAAAGTTGCAGGGGGGGCACCGCCTACATTCCGAACGCTAATGGTTTGGGGGGGTTGACCGACAATCAAACCAAGAACATCGCCCTTGCGCCAGACGTCCGGTACTCCAAAGGTGGCTGCCCAGTTCAAAACCTCTGCTTCTGGTCGTGGTGGTGCAAAGTTTTGCACTTGATAGACATTGGAATAGCCCACCCAGCCAGCAATATTGAACTTTGGAATCAGGCGATAGGTAAACTGAAAGCCAAAGTTATCGGCTGCTGCATTGGCATTATTACCAATGGGGTTATCAGCAGATCCAGGAAAACCATTGCTTCCTGTGCCGCCGGCAACCCCAGTACCAAAGGAGCGCACATAGGTAAATCCTAGGGCTAAGTTTTTTGTGGGACGCCAATCTAATTGAGCCAGAGCTGCGTAGGCTCCCCCAATCAAACCATTGGTATTCGGGGCATTCGGGGTGGGATTGTTGGCATTGGGTGCTTGATAACCAAGATTCAGGACGAGGTTTGTCCCCCGCTGTTTATTTTCAAGGAGTGTGTAACGCAGGGTTAGACCGGCGCTGTTGCCACCGCCAAAGCGATAGAGGGGGTTAAAGCGACCGAAACGGCTAATGGCTCCCGTTTCATCGGACTGCAAAAGGGGGTTAAAAGTGAAGACATTCTTATCAAAGTTCCCCGCGGCTGCGTCAAAGGCAAGGAATAGGCGATTGGTCAGAGGGGTGCGGTAATAGAGGTCATCAATGGCAAATTGGCCAGCAGTGTTGGTATCGTAGCCAAGACGCGCCATATTGGTGAGTGTAACCGCATTGTAGTTAGGCATATTGGCGGCCTGAAGGCGCACCCGCAGGACATCTTTGCCATAGAAGCTGGTGTCAAAGTTTAGCCGAGCGCGGTAGGTGGCAACGGTATTGTCGTCAATGGTCGGTCCCCGTCCGGGAGCCGGCAAGGCCCGGGTGCCCGTGAGGACATCCGAGACATTGAAGATGACCGAAGCACGAAGTTTCGTTGCGGTTGCAAATTGCCGTGCTTCCAACTGAGCAGTGCGAGCCTCTAGCCTATCTACCCGACCGCGCAGGGTCGCCAATTCAGCCTTGAACTCATCCATCAGGCGCCGCAGGGTGGCGAGGTCTTCCTTGGTGGCAAAGCGATCGCTGATCACGTCCAAGCAGGCGTTCAAAGCCGCAGCCATTTCATAACGGGTGGCTGCCCGATTACCCCGGAAAGTGCCATCGGGATAGCCGGCAATACAGCCGTATTTCTCTACCAGTGACGCCAAGGCTTGATAGGCCCAATCGGTGGGGCTGACATCCGAAAGTTGATTGACCGAGGTCACTTGGGGCATTGTCCGCTGCCTTTCCAAAGACTGGTCGGGGGCAGGAAGTCGCGGAGCCTGCGCCTCTAAGTCCGCTACTGCTGGCACTTGTGCCACTTGAAAGGGTGATTTTACTGCATGAGTTGCTTGTTGCAATTTATAGTCAAAAAATTCAGAGGCGCTCCTATCACCCCTATGGGATACATCTTGCAATTGATTCGCAGCTAGTGTTGCTGACATTCCCCAGGCGGGAGCCAAAACTAACCCCAGCCAGATCAGGATCGATCTCGCCATCATTCACTCCTTAATAATGATCAAAGTACCTGCAAGCCTCTATTTATAAAATTTCCAAGGGCAATCGGGCGATCGCCCGCCGAAATTTTGAAGGGACAACCATCATCTGCCCCCTAGAAAAAGCCAGGAGTAGATTCGCAATAAGCTCATTGAGGCTGAACAGAGGAAAACGGTTTCTTTACTTTGTTTATCTTGAACTAATTGCAAATAAAAGTCAACTAATTTCTGCGAATTCTATACAGCCCCAACGCTACTGTAAGCTTGATATGCTCTTTAGTAGTCCCGTAAGTCACTGCTGTGATGTCCTACTCGCTGCGTGTTGCTGATCTGCCCGTCGGCGATCGCCCCCGTGAAAAGCTGCTCAGCCAAGGTGCCCGCTACCTGAGTTCGGCAGAATTGTTGGCGATTTTACTGGGAACCGGTCAAGGGGCAGGCAAGCTTTCAGCCGTCGGCTTGGGGCAGTTTATTCTCAAACAGTTGGGGGAGCGCAGCGGTGACAGTGCTGATGCTGTCAGCGCCTTGCGGGACATTACCCCAGAGGAATTAATGGCGATTCCTGGGGTTGGCCCCGCCAAAGCCACCACGATCCTAGCCGCCGTCGAACTGGGGAAGCGGGTCTTTCAGTCGCGACCCGGAGAGCAAACCATCATTGACAGTCCTGCCCTGGCCGCTGCTGTCCTTGGTGCTGATCTCATGTGGCAACCCACGGAACGGTTTGCGGTTCTCCTGCTGGATGTGCGCCATCGCGTGTTGGGATCCCATGTGATTACAGTGGGCACGGCCACCGAAACCCTTGCCCATCCCCGCGAAATTTTTCGGGAAGCCGTGCGCCGCAATGCTAGCCGCCTAATTATTGCCCACAACCATCCCTCCGGCAATCTCTCTCCCAGTCAAGCAGATCTGGACTTGACAAAACAAATTCTACGAGCGGGACAGCTCATGGAAATTCCAGTGCTTGACCATTTGATTCTCGGGAATGGGGATTACCAAAGTCTGCGGGAGATGACCTCCCTCTGGCAAGAGGTGCCCCAAGGGGAGGGCAGTGCCTAATCCTCATCCGGTTCATTTTCCAGCAGCGCTTTTGCCTCTAGGAGTTGCTCTTTGTGGGCCTCACTGACAATTGGGTAATGTAGGTTCAGACTCGCCAATTTTTGATAAATAAAGTGAGCCACCATCAGCCGCGCAAACCACTTGTGATTGGCGGGAATAATGTGCCAGGGTGCCCATTTGGTACTAGTGTGGCGAAAGACATCGGCATAGGCTGCTCGATAGTCCTCCCAGTGGGCGCGATCGCGCACGTCATCAATGGAAAATTTCCAGTTCTTTTCCGGACGGCTAATACGCTCCAAAAAGCGTTTCTTTTGCTCTGCTTTGGAGATATTCAGGAAAAACTTGAGGATGAGAATGCCATTGCGTGTTAAGTAACGTTCGTAGTTATTAATATCCTCAAAGCGCTCTTTCCAGATGTGCTTGGTCTTGGTTTCGGGAGGCAGTTGCTGGCGATTGAGCAAATCGGGGTGTACGCGCACCACAAGGACTTCTTCGTAATAGGAGCGATTAAAAATACCAATACAGCCTCGCTCGGGCAAGGCACGATTCGCTCGCCACAAAAAGTCATGATCCAACTCCTCGGCACTGGGTGCCTTAAAGCTATAGACGCGGCAGCCTTGGGGGTTAATGCCACTCATGACGTGTTTGATCGTGCTGTCTTTGCCCGCTGCATCCATCGCTTGGAAAATAATCAGCAGCGCATAGATATTCTGGGCATAGAGAACATCTTGGTAGGCCGCTAGCTTCTTGATGCCAGCAACAAGGAGTTCTTGGGCTTCGACTTTGCTTTTGAGGCCAGCGGTGTCCGCAGGATCATAGTCCTTCCAGTGAAATTTCCCCCCCGCGCGAACAATATAGCGATCGGGGTTAATTGGGTCGAGAAAATCTTGAGGAATCATGATCAAGGGGAGATACAGCAGAAGTGTATCCTAGCCTACATTATCCCATTGCAGAAAAATCAAAAGATTCCACCTTGCCGGCTATCTTTAACAAATTGTATAAGGCAGGGGCAAAACAGAATTCTGTTTGTATGCTGTATCAGTAGGCGAGCGATCGCCCTCCATCGAATCATTTCCTGTCGTTTGCGTTTTGGACAGCCACGGTGGCTCCGATTAAACCTCACAAACTGGATCTGGATGCCAGTTACCCCTGCCCCTGTCGCCGCCAGGGGGAGTTGGTGCCGATTGCCCTCACAGAAGCGTTTGGCTGTCGGCGCTGTCAGCAAATTTTTGTTGTGCGTCCCGATGGCTATTCCATTGAGCAGTTGGCAACCACCTATCCCTACAAACGGGCGTGGTATTGGACGGGCTTGCAGTGGAATCAGTTGCAGCGGGGCTTCTCAGAAAGCTACTGGTATTTCGCCATCGGTCTGAGCTTCTTTTTATTGATGCCTATTCTCCTCTGGCTACCCTTACTTCTACAATTGTCCTTAAAGACTGAAGGGTTGCTATGGGTGATTGCCTCCCTGCTGATTGCACTCACGCCAGCATTTCTAGTCTGGATTGCCCTCTCCCGTCATTGAATGCGCTGCGGCCATGTTGCCTGAGCCACTGAGGAGGGCGCGGGTGGCCAGTACCCACCTCAGTCAAGCTAGCTATGCCCTCCGTCAGGAAGCCCTTAGGCACCTCATTGAGGAGTTGGCAACAGCAGAACCTCTCCTGTTGGAGCAAAATACTCTCGATCTCGAATCCAGCCGCGATCTAGCAGTGTCTCAGATTGTGCTTGGTTGGCTGCGGCTGACCCATGAGCGCCTGCAGCGTATTCGCCACTGGCTAGAGCATCTCTACCATGCGGCAGATCCATGGCAACAACCATTGCCGACGCGCCCCGAGGGGTTTCAGTATGCCGTTCCCCTAGGGGTGGTGGCCTTAGTCTATGAAGGGCTACCCACTTTGAGCTTGATGCTGGCGGGCATGGCACTCAAAACAGGAAATGCCCTTGTGCTCTGGAGTGGTGAAAGTAGTCACTATACCGCTGGGGCGATCGCGACTCTCATCGAGGCCGCATTGAGCAAAACCAGTCTACCGAAAACCACTATTCAAACCCTCTCCCTTAGTCCGGCCAGTTGGCTGGGGGATCCCACTGCTGTTGATTTAGCCCTTGTCTATGGCCGCTCCCGCTTTGTTGCGGAGCAACGGGCTGCTGCTCGCTGTCCCTTGGTCTCTCTTTCCCTTGGTAATACCTATCTCGTTTGGGATGGTTCAGTGTCACCAGAGAGTGTCCTCAACTGTATTCAGCACAGCCACCAAGCCAATCCCGATCGCGCCCTTGCTATTGAAAAGGTGATTGTGCTCGGTAATGTCAACCCCTCCCATCTTGCATTTGTGATCAATGAACTCACCCAAGCAGGCTACAAACAAGGGGTCGATGAGCACTTACACCGCACCTATCCCGAAATTCCCCTTGTGGACGCCAGTGAGTGGCCGCTCCCCTACCTGGATCAACGCTTGGCGTGGCACTACGAAGAAGATCTCATCGCCGCCGTGAATTGGATTCACCAGTATGGCAGCGCCGCCAGTGGGATTATAGCCAGCAGTTACGAAGACTGCCGCGCCTTTTATCAGCAGGTGCAAACGCCCCTTGTATTTGTCAATCGGCCCCCCCAATTAGAGCGCTTGGATGCGCTGGCCATTGGTGCTGCTGCAAAGGGTTTTCAGCGGGGACTCTTTGGCCTTGCTCAACTACTCAGTACGAAGCAGGTCTATCTCTAGACAATCAAAACCTTAGGTAGAACTCACGGGGAAAGGTGTCAGCCAATCCCTACTGCCGTTGGTTTCCACTTCCGTGAGCCAGCGTTGATAATCGGCCACAAGCTGCTGACTGAGGCGCTGTTTAATTGTTAGGAGAACGCTCTTGAGTAAGCCATTGCCGGTGGCTTCGAGAATTGGCCGCGGCGTCAGATCCAAGGGAGGCGGAATATCTACGCCCACCTGCAAGTCAGCAAGACCGATTAAATCCGTACCGTTGGCCGTGGCTTGGGGAGACAAGTAGCCTGCGAGGGCTAGGTGAAAGCGGCGATTGATGTAGTCCACACCGCGAATTTCACAGCCGAGGGAGCGCAATTGTAAAGAGCCGTCACTATTGGCATGAACCACTAAATCTACGGTGGGCTGCAAGCTGACCATGAGAAAGTTTAAGGGGCGCATCTTCAGGCGAAAGCGATCGCTTCCCAAAAATTCCACTCGGGTTGGATCAGTTAGGGCATAGACAAGCCGCCGGGGTTGACGCAGGTAGTGCTGTAAGGGAGCCGTGGGTGTTTCAATACTGAGGCGGACAGATTGGCTGGCCTTAAATTGTAAGTACATAGCACACCTAGCAAACGTTGTTTTTAATGTAACGAATTATTAAGGAAATAGGTAAAGGGTAAACCGAACCCCCTAGTCAGTCCAGCGGGTTTGCCGTCCCAGCCAAAGGACCGGAATGAGACCCACGATCACCAGGGCCAAAGCACTTAGGGCTGCCTCAGGAAGTCGCTCATCAGAGGCAAAGCGGTAAACCTGTATTGCTAGGGTATCAAAGTTAAAGGGCCGAATTACCAATGTTGCCGGCAATTCCTTCATCACATCCACAAAGACCATCAGGGCGGCGGTAAAAAGGCCGGGCACCATCAGCGGCAAGTGAATCGTGCGCAGAATATTCCAAGGGGATCGCCCCAGGGTCCGCGCCACCTCATCGAGAGAAGGGCGAATTTTCACCAAGCTAGCCTCCACACTGCCTAAGGAAACCGCCAAAAAGCGTACCAAGTAGGCATAGATCAGTGCTGTAATCGTGCCACTGAGAATCAAGCCCACTTCCACCCCCCACAGGTGCTCAGTGACATCATTAATGACGTTGTCTAGCCCCCCCAAGGGCATGAGAATCCCCACAGCAATCACTGTCCCCGGAATGGCATAGCCCATGGCAGCCATCTGTGTTCCCCAGCGCACCCAAACCGTTGGCAGCAGACGTCGCCCATAGGCCAGCAGCAGGGCAATACCCACCGCCAGTAGTGCCGAGAGCGTCGCCAAAATGAGGCTGTGGCTGGCATGTTCTAAAAATTCACGGCTGAGTTGTAATTGCTGGTAGCTGATGGCCAAGTAGAGCAGCAACCCGCCGGGGAGCAGGAGGCCAAAGAACACCGGGAGGGCACAGACTAGCCAAGCCAGAGCCGCTCGCCATCCCTTGAGCCCATAGGGAATGGGGCGATCGCTGCCCCGCCTGTAATAACGTGCCTTGCCCCGCGACCACTTTTCTAGGAGCAGGAGGGCAAAAACAATGACCACCAGAACTGAGGCCAACTGGGCCGCGGCCACGGGATCGCCCATGCCAAACCAGGTGCGGTAAATTCCTACGGTGAAGGTATCGACACCAAAGTACTGCACGGTACCAAAATCATTGAGGGTTTCCATGAGGGCAAGGCTCGTACCCGCAGCGATCGCCGGCCGAGCAAGGGGCAATGCCACTGTCCAAAAACTACGCCAGGGCCCACAGCCAAGGGAGCGACTGGCCTCTAAGCTACAGGTGGCCTGCTCCAAAAACGCCACTCGCGCCAAGAGAAAAACATAGGGATAAAGAACCAGGGTGAGCAGGGCGATCGCCCCACCAAGGGAGCGGATATTGGGAAACCAATAGTCACCGTAACCCCAGCCCGTTAGTTCCCGTAGCCATGTCTGAATCGGACCTTCAAAGGCAAAAAATTCCGTATAGGTGTAGGCCAAGACATAGGCGGGAGCCGCCAAAGGGGTCAACAGCAGCCATTGCCACCAGCGCACGCCCCAAAATTGACAGTTGGTAACCAACCATGCCGTACTGACACCAATGACCACAACGCCTATCCCCACGCCCAACATCAACCAGAGGGAGTTCAACAGGTAGGCGGGCAAAACGGTTGTGGCCAAATGCTGCCAAGTGTTACCCGTATTAACAAAGACTTTGCTGAGAATGACGAGAATGGGCACGGCAACCACAAGGGCAATCAGCCCCACCAGTAACTCCCAAGGTTTCAGTCGCACCCACCGCGGTAGGCTGAGGGACTTAAGCACGGCACGACCTCCAAAAACAGGCACTCACTTTCTCAAAAAGACTCAAAAATCGTCAAACTAAAATCTAGCCAGGGGGATCGCGTAATCATGGCACTCGTAGAAATGTAGTCCACCCCCGTCAAGGCCACCGGTCGCAAAGTGTCTAGGGTGATATTACCAGAGGCCTCAATTTTAATGTGGGGGGCTGCAGCGCGGATCATCGCCACTGCTTGGGTCATCTCTGGAATCGGCATATTGTCGAGCATGATGACATCTACGCCAAGGAGAAGGGCTTGGCGCACCTGCTCAAGGGTTTCGGTTTCCACCTCAATGGTCAAGGGAAAGGGACTGGCTTGGCGAACTTTTTCAACCGCAGCTGTGATGCCCCCGGCCGCCACAATGTGGTTGTCCTTAATCAGGATTGCATCGTCAAGGCCAAAGCGATGGTTCACACCGCCCCCCACAGCCACTGCATATTTTTCTAGCAGGCGCAGTCCGGGCGTTGTTTTGCGGGTATCCACCAGTTGGGTCGGCAAATCAGCAATTGCTTGGACGTAGGTATGGGTGAGAGTGGCAATGCCACTGAGGCGCATCAAGCAATTGAGGGCGAGCCGTTCACCCAGGAGTAATGTTTCTAGGGGAGCCGCAATCCGGGCAACAATGGTCGGCTCCTCACAAATTGCGCCCTCGGCCTGCTCGTAGGTGAACACTACCGCTGTGGTCAGGCGTTGGAAAACTCGCTCCACAATGGGCAGACCGGCAATGACCCCCTGACTTTTGAGACGGATATAGGCTTTTCCTTGGCGATCCTGGAGATGCAAGGCTTGGGTGGTGCGATCGCCCCGACCAATGTCCTCCTGCAACCATTGATCCAAGAGGGGATCCAAGATAGACCACGGCGGTAAATAGGCAGACACCCTAGGATTCATTGGAGAGCGTCACCAATGCCTGTAACTTGTCCCAGGCCGCGCCACTGGCCAGAATCGCTTTTGCCCGATCGACCCCTTCCCACCAATCCTGCACCGCTGCGGCCACATAGAGGGCTAAGGCCGCATTGAGCGCTACCACATTCTGCTGGGCACTTGTGCCCTTTCCCTGAAGAACGTGGGTGAGAATTTCGGCATTGGTCTGGACATTTCCCCCAGCAAGATCCTTCAGGGGTGCACTGGCGAGCCCCAAAGCTTGAGGATCAAGAACTTCTTGGCGCAGCGACTCCTCAGGGCTGCTAAACATCACTAGATCGGTCATATTGCCAAGGGTAGCCTCATCCACCCCTTCACGGCCATAGAGGACAATGCCCCGTTGGCGGCCGAGACGTTGCAGGGCACCGGCCATCGCTTCCAGATAGCGATCGCTAAAAACCCCAATCACTTGTCCTGTGGGATAGAGCGGATTCACCAAAGGGCCAAGGAGGTTAAAGACCGTGCGAATTTTCAGGGTACGCCGCAGGGGAGCGACGGCCTTCATGGCTGGATGCCAACCGGGGGCAAAGAGGAACGTGATCCCCACTTCCTTGAGTAAAAAGGCGGGATCACTGTGGGCAAGGTTGACCCCAAGAGTCTCAAGGACATCGGCGGAACCCACCCGACTAGAGACTGAACGATTGCCATGCTTGGCCACTTTGACCCCCGCTGCCGCCACGACAAAGGCCACTGCTGTGGAGATATTAAAGGTACCCGCGCGATCGCCCCCGGTGCCGCAGGTATCAATGAGGGGTTCGGCTAAATTCAGCGGCGCACCTGCGGATTGAGCCAACAATACATTGGCCATCCCCGTCAGTTCCTCAACCGTTAGTCCCTTGAGCTGTAATGCCGTAACAATGGCACCGGAGAGGGCATCGGGAATTTCTTCTGCCAGCCATCCTTGCATTAACTGAGCCGCCTGCTCTTGGGTTAGGGCTTGGCGATCAAGGAGTTGTTGGAGCAGGTCAGACCACATTGAACCTTGCAGGAAGAGAATCGAGGCTGAATTTAGACTTAGTTAGACTCAATTAGACTTAATTAAGTTGTTGCTGGCGCTGACGTGCCTGCCAATAGTGCATCGGTAAGCAAAGCAGCGAAGAGGCGGTAAGCAAAAAGGCCAAGAGTGCAGTGATTTTGCACATTTGACCCAAATCCGTACCTTCTAATGGTACAGCGATTTGCAGACCCTGGGCACCACAATAGACGAGCCAATAGACAAAGATCATGCGCCAAAGGGTTTCACCGTAGGCCTCTTGGGGGGAATACTCCCGCAGGGGAAATTGTTTTTCCTCTTGATAAGCCGCGTACAAGAGCCAGCTTAAGCCACTCAGGGCGGCGATCGCCGAAACAATTAAGATTCCCACTGACCAAGAAGCAGCCACTGTCATTGTTCTTTTGCACTCCCTATTATCAGCACATCGTTCCTTAGTCTAGGGGAGTCATTTGCAAGGGATGACAATTGCTAACAATTTGAAATTTTTACATCAACATAATTTACAAATGCCCTCTAGGTTCAGGTGAGCCATGATGGTTTTTGTCAATTCCTCCAGTGCAATAGTCCGTTGCTCGGCATAGTGGGGAACGGCTGTGGGCAGGGGGGGCAGTTGCCGGCGCGATCGCAACCCATTGAGCCAATGGCGACGCCAAGCACCGTTTTCCAATAGCCCATGGAGATACGTGCCCCAAAGTGTGCCCGCTCTGTTCACAAGCCCCAGTTCTGGGGCGGCAAAAAGGGGTTGCCAACCTTGGAGATCACCGGTGTATTCACTTTGGCCTTGGTGAATTTCATAGCCCAGGATCGGCTCAGGACAGTTGAAATGCAGCGATTGGGTTTGTTGTTGCTGGGTACATTTGGTTGCCCCCAATTGGGTGTGCAGCGGCATGAGGCCCAATCCTGCATAGGTGCCGGGGCATCCCTCTAGGCCTAGGGGATCGCTGATGGTGGTACCCAACATCTGCCAACCGCCGCAAATGCCCAGAATCGTTCCCCCTTGGGCAGCGTAGGTTTTGAGTTGCTCTGCCATCCCCGTTTCCCGCAGGACCTGAAGATCAGCAATGGTCGTTTTCGTCCCCGGCAAGATCACGGCATCGGGTTGCCCTAGGGGACGATGGGGGGGCAAAAACTCAACAGCAACACTGGGTTCTGCCAGCAGAGGATCCATATCGGTAAAGTTGGCAATACGCGGTAGTCGAATCACCGTAATTTTCAGGTCTGCCCCCTGGCGTTGTGGACGGGGATTCCAAAGATCAAGGGAATCTTCGGCAGCGTAGTGGCGCTCGAGCCATGGAATCACCCCTAAAACTGGTACCCCCGTGGTCTCCTCTAGCCATTGCAAGCCACTGTCAAGGAGCGATCGCTGGCCGCGAAATTTATTAATCACGATCCCCTGAATCAACGCCCGCTCAGCGGGTTCCAGGAGCATCAATGTCCCGACAATGTGGGCAAACACACCACCGCGATCAATATCGGCCACAAGCAGGGTCGGTGCCCCAAGATAAGTGGCCACCCGCATATTCGTGAGATCGCGATGCTTGAGATTAATTTCCGCTGGTGACCCTGCGCCCTCACACACAATCCAGTCAAACCGCTGCTGGAGATCTGCCAGGGCCTCTGTAATTGCCTGCCAACCCCGCTCAAAATAGTCCCGATAGTAGTCGGCCGCTTGGGTAACACCCGCCACCTGCCCCCTGAGGATCACTTGGGAGGTCATGTTGCCTTGGGGCTTGAGGAGAATTGGGTTCATTGCGACTTCGGGTTCTATCCCTGCCGCCCAGGCCTGCATTGCTTGGGCATAGCCAATTTCGCCGCCGTCACGGGTGACGTAGGCATTCAAGGCCATATTTTGTCCCTTAAAGGGAGTGACACGGTAGCCCTGCTGAGCCAGCCAACGACAAATCACGGCTGCGAGGAGGGATTTACCCGCATGGGACGTGGTTCCCACTACCATCAGGGATTTAGCCTTCATGGTCGAGTTCATCATTACTTCACTGCCTGCGGTACCTTTTCCAACAGTTCTGGGGCTAGAGATTGGGTGAGGTTCAGGCCATGGGTGGGTGAACTCAGCGCCATTGCTGCTGCTGGTGTCAGCCACTGCCGCGCCTGTTCATCCCCCAAGAGGTGCAAGCGTAAAAAGGCCAAGCTCAATCCTCGGAGATAGGCGCGCGATCGCAGGGGTGTGGCCCCCACAAGCACCTTTGGTACAGGCAGCACGGGTTCATTGGGACTGGTCTCACCAATTGTCGAAAAATGGGTCGCATTGTCCATCAACACCAAGTAGCGATCGCGCCCTGTTAGCCACGTAAAGGGATAAATTTGCTCCTCCACAGGGGGGGCGATCGTATCGTTACTGGCTGCAACCAACATCACAGCAGCCTTTAAGTGCCCCAAAGATTCAGGACTAAAAAGAGCACTGGTAATCGGGTTAACAGCAATTACCGCTTGCACCCGGGCATCCTCTAGGGCATAAACCTTTGGGGGTAATGCTTGCGCTTGGCATTGGAGCAGCAGTGACACATTGAAGGAGTGAAGGACAGTTCTTGTACAGTGTCGCCGTAGTTGTTGAAAATCCAATCGTGCCCCTGCCAGGGCCAGAGCGGTGTAGCCCCCAAAGGACTGACCAATTACTGCCACCCGCTCCAAGTTGAGCTGCCCTGCCCAAGGGTAGAGTTGCTCAGGAAATGCCGCCAAACGATTGAGGACAAACGTGACATCGAGGGGGCGATCCAGAAATTCTTGAGCCGCCATCCTTGGACTAACATAGGCCATGGGAAAGGACATGACCTGACGGGCTGAGCTACCAACATGCTCAAGGGCAATCACCGCAAACCCATGGGAAGCCAGATGCTGACACAGATAGCGATAGCTGTAGCGGGTTGCCCCCAGTCCATGGGAAACAATGACCACTGGAACCCGCTGTCTCACAGGAACGATGGGTAGATAGAGATCCGCTGCAATGGGGCGGGAATGTCCCGTTAACTGCAACCGCTGAGGCGATTCATCTACCGCTGTCCAAGGCATCTCTAGCCACCGCCAAGGGCCCGGTTGAAGCAGTGATTGCACACTTGCAGGGATAGCTTCTGTCTGATTTGCGATCGCCTGTTGACGGACAACATTCAGAATTATCTCTGTTTTGTGGATGGTGTGCTGGAAATTTTTGAGAATCGCGAGGCCTTCCTTGAGGTCAAAGCGAATACTGGGGGAGGGGTAGTGGCGCATCACACTCAACACGGTGAGACCATGGGGATCAGTGGCAGCGAGAATCAGCGCCGCTCGCAGTGCAAGGGCATTTTCTTGACGGCTTTGGGTTTGGAGAATCCGCCCCGCTTGCACCATGAATTCTTGACCTAGGGGGGAGTACAACAGTTGAGCAACAGCCACGGGGGACAATCGCAGTCGTTCTTGTAAGGCCAATCGTAATTGCTGCCGGTGCACAGGGGGCAATAACCGTAAATAGCTAATCAGTTTTGGAGAGGCTTGGCCAGTGGTAGCAAAGTATTCTAAATCAGCAATGGGGAGCGATCGCTCGAAGGGGCCATAGCGAAAAATAATTCGCTCTGCTGCCGTTGCCGACACCCCCCCTGATCGCACCCAAAAGAGGCTGAGACCCACCACGACAGTGAGAGGGGGCAATAGAAACCACTTAAGGGAGAGGTTATTCACAGCGAGGAGTCACGCAATGCCACTCAATCAAAAAAAACTGAGATAAATAGTGGGAACAGCGCTCAATAAAAAAATCTATAGGCACTTTCCAGTATAGATACAGCTCTTTGCTAGTATGCCGGCTGCTGCAATCGTCTCCCCATCACTTTGGAACTGCTAAGGTGCTGTCCTCGTCCTAGGGACTACTGAGGTTGTGAGCCAGCGCAATATCCGTAGGTGATGGACATCATCACCCCCTCGTTGGTGCTATCACCCCGCAGCCCCCACCAAACTCCTATGGTAGTAGTGGAGCAGGTAGGGAAATGACCAAAGATGAACGAGAAGACCCCCTGACACCTGCCGCTACCGTTTTTCAGTAAGGATATTGACCTATGAAACGACCTATTTTTACGTCACTGCGATATTTCGTTCCTTGGAGCTTGGCCGTACTCATCCTCAATGCAGGTCTGAGTTGGGCAGGATTTACACCCCCCCGCAACCTATCCCGTCCGGGGAATCGTGAGGGGGCGGCCACACGCGGCGTCTGTAAAGTGCAAACCGCAGCAGACGAACCTGATCTAACAACCCTGGTGCCTGCGAGTAATATTGGCTTGACGGCAATGAATCGCCCCCCGTTTTACTGGTATTTACCCGCCAATAATTACCAAGCTCTCGAGTTTGCCCTCTTTCAGAGCCTTGCCGATGGCAGGCAGGTGCCAATTTACAAGCAACAGTTTCCGATAGCCAATCGTCCCCGCCTAGACAGTATGACCTTGCCAGGTGAGGTGCCGCCCCTACAGGAGGGGGTAGACTACCGCTGGACGGTGACTCTGATCTGTAACCCCAATGACCCCGATCCCTCCCAGATACGCTTTGCGGAAGGCTGGGTACAACGGGTCGCTCTACCCGCAACATTGGAAAAACAACTCCTCAAAGCCAAACCCCTGCAACGGTACGATCTATTGGCTAGCCATGGCCTTTGGTATGATGCCCTCGATGCGTTGGTAAAACTGCGGCAGGAGCGGCCCAATGACATCAAGGTTAACACTCTTTGGAGAGAGTTAATGACCAGCGAGGCCGTCGGTCTCAATCGGCTGAGTAACCTGGCGATCGCCCAACGTAGCCGAGGCAAT
>NZ_DVDW01000002.1:0-13503 GCF_015296045.1 Thermosynechococcus sp. M3746_W2019_013
GGTGTTATGATAAAACTGTTCAATACCCTAGCCAATGAAGAGATGAGCTATGGCGGAGTTAATCGTTGATATTCTGGGGACAGGATGTAAAAAATGCCACCAACTAGAGGCCAATGCGCGGGCAGCTCTGGAACAGCTCAATTTAACTGCTCAGGTTAATCATATTACCGACCCTTTAGCGATCGCCGACTCTGGTGTCATGCGAACCCCTGCACTACGGATTAACGAACAGGTGGTCTCCCAAGGCAGCGTGTTGGATACCCAAGAGATCATTGCTTTTCTGCCTCATTAACATGCAAGTCAGAAAGAAAGAGAGTGCCCATTAGAACTGAGAAAGAAGAAAGCAATGGCATTTTGGCAGGGGCAATGGAAGTCACTATTGGTGACGATTGGCGGGTTTTTGGTGTGTTTTTACTTACCCGTTGAATCACTACAGCAGTGGCAGCGCCTGCAAGGGGCTTTTTGGAGTGCTCTCTATCTGGTGCGCTGGTATGCCCAGGAGCATGTTCTGCTGTGCTTGGTTCCGGCCTTCTTTATTGCAGGGGCGATCGCTGTTTTCCTGAGTCAAGAGGCCATCATGAAGTATCTAGGGGCAGAGGCCCCCAAGATGGTAGCCTATGGTGTGGCAGCGGTATCAGGTACGATTTTAGCGGTGTGCTCCTGTACAGTCTTGCCATTGTTTGCCAGTATCTACCGGCGAGGAGCGGGTTTGGGGCCTGCTATTGCCTTTTTGTATTCTGGTCCCGCCATTAATGTGTTGGCAATTATCCTGACTGCACGGGTCTTAGGTCTCTCGCTGGGGCTTGCGCGGGCAATCGGGGCGATCGCCTTTAGTGTTGTGATTGGCCTGCTGATGCAGGCTCTCTTTCCTACCCCGATCAGTGCAGCAGCCGTAAATACGGCCACCGTTAGCAGGAACGAGCCAAGGCGTCCCCTATGGCAGCAGGCCACCCTCCTGGGAGTACTGGTGGGCATACTGGTCTTTGCCAACTGGGTGCAACCAACAACCGATGCCTCGCCCTGGCAGACCATCGCTCTTGGCAAATGGTGGCTCACGGGTCTGTTGGCTCTCATTTTGAGCGGTCTGCTGGTGGTGTGGTACCACGTCAGCCCAGCGAAGGTACTTCTGGCGATCGCTGTCACCGCCGTACTCGCATGGCGATTTGCGGCCTCGCCGCTAGTGCCCTTTAGTGCCGGCATTGTTGGCATCAGTTGGCTGACCAGTACTGGTCAGAAGGAAGCGAGGGCTTGGTTTGAGTCCAGTTGGGAGTATGCACAACAAATTTTACCCCTGCTACTGTTGGGAGTGCTCATAGCAGGTTTCCTCTTAGGCCGTCCGGGCAGTGAGGCCCTCATTCCTAGTCAGTGGATTACAACGGCTGTAGGGGGCAATTCGATTGTTGCCAATTTCTTGGCAGCCCTCTCCGGCGCACTCATGTACTTTGCCACCCTAACCGAAGTTCCGATTTTGCAAGGTCTTTTAGCCAATGGCATGGGACAAGGTCCTGCACTGGCACTGCTACTGGCCGGTCCAGCTCTATCCCTGCCCAATATACTGGTTCTGCGTCAGATCATGGGCTGGCGCAAAACCCTGACCTATACGGCGTTGGTGGTGCTGATGGCGACCTTGAGCGGGATTGCTTATGGCGCCCTTTCGCCCTAAAGCAGATTTGCGAGAGTGAAGCTAAATCTTGAGGTGTGAAGATGAGCTACGACTATGACCTACTGGTGATTGGTGCCGGCTCCGGTGGCTTGGCAGCCTCAAAGCGGGCAGCTTCCTACGGGGCTAGGGTGGCCATCGCCGAAGGGGATAAAGTGGGCGGCACCTGTGTGATTCGGGGTTGTGTCCCCAAAAAGCTCATGGTCTATGGCTCCAAGTTTAGCCGCCTCTTTGAAGACGCTGTCGGCTATGGCTGGCGCCCCGTTAAGGCAAAACTCAATTGGGAACGCCTGATCCGTGCGGTGGATCAGGAGGTGAATCGGCTCAGTCAACTGCACATTAGCTATTTGGAAAAAGCAGGTGTTGAACTGTTGCCCTTTTTTGCCCGCTTTGCTGACCCCCACACCCTAGAACTGGTGGATCGCCAAGGACAGGTACAGGGGCGGGTGACAGCAGCAAAAATCCTGATTGCCGTTGGCGGCGAAGCCATTAAACCCAATGTGCCGGGAATTGAACACAGCATTACCTCGCGGGAGATGTTTTTGTTGCCCAAGCAGCCAAAGCGCATGGCCATCCTTGGCGGCGGCTACATCAGTGTTGAGTTTGCTGGCATCCTGCAGGGGCTAGGGACGGAGGTAATTCACTTTCTGCGGGGCGATCGCCCCCTGCGGGGTTTTGATCAAGACATTCAAGATGGCGTCTATGGAGGAATGATCCGCCACGGCATTGATGTGCGTCCCCAGTGCCACATTACTGGCTTGAAGCTCACTAAGAAGGGTAATATCCGCATTTGCTACGAACAGCAGGGGCAAACCTGTGAAACCAAAGTTGATACGGTGCTGTGTGCCGTGGGGCGCGCTCCCAATTTGCAGGGGCTAGGCCTCGATCAGGCGGGAGTTCACCTAAGAACCAATAGCCAAGGAATTGTGGCCATTGGGGTGGATGAATACTACCGCACCAATCAAGAGCATATTTTTGCTGTGGGCGACTGCACCAACCGCGTCAATCTCACCCCCGTAGCCATTGCTGAAGGACGCGCCTTTGCCGATACCCAATTTGGCAATCTACCCCGCACCTTAAGCTATGAGAATATTCCCTCAGCGGTGTTTTCCCAGCCGGAGGCAGCTTCTGTGGGGCTTTCGGAGGCGCAAGCCAAGGCGAAATTGGGGGATGAGAATGTGAAAATCTACCGCACGGCCTTTCGGCCCATGTACCACAGCCTCACGGGGCGCCCTGAACAGGTGATCGTCAAATTGGTGGTGGAGAAGAATACGGAGCGGGTGCTGGGGGCCCACATGGTGGGGGATAATGCGGCTGAAATTATTCAAGGGATCGCGATCGCCCTCAAAATGGGCGCCACCAAGAAAGACTTTGATGCCACCATTGGCATTCACCCCTCTACTGCTGAGGAGTTTGTTACCCTGCGCTAGTGGCCACTTGGATGGGACTGTGGAGCAACTCTAGGGCCGCCAGATATTGGGGATCTGCTGCGGTACCCATGGCCATCAGACTCTCTGGGGCATCGAGCACCCGCCGATCTGGCTCAATCCCTACTTTGTTGATGTTGTGGTGATTGGGGGTTTCGTAGTGGGCAATCGTCACAGCGAGGCCAGAGCCATCACTCAGGCTAAAAAGGGACTGAATCGAGCCCTTGCCATAGGTGCGATCGCCCACCAGTCGAGCGCGCCCATGATCCTGGAGGGCACCGGCCAAAATCTCACTGGCACTGGCTGTGCCGCTATTTACAAGGACAACTAGCGGATCATCGGTGAGAGCGCCCCCACTGGCATTGAGGCTATCAATAATCCCTTGGCGATCGACGGTATAGACAATTACCCCCGAGTCCAACCACAACTGGGCAATTTCTACTCCCGCCTGCAACAGTCCCCCCGGATTATTGCGCAGATCAAGAATGTACGCCTCAGCTCCCTGCTGCTCTAGCATTTGAATGGCTTTGCGCATTTCTGTGGGGGCCATAGCACTGAACTGGCTGAGGCGAATATAGCCAACGGTGTGCCCCTGCACTTGGCGAACCTCAGCCGTGACCGGATTAATCTCAATGTGTCCCCGGTGCAGGATCAATTCCTGAGGGGCTTCATTGCCCCGCTGCAGCAATAGGTGAACCGCAGAACCCGCCGTCCCCCGCATCCTTTCGGCGGCCTCGTCAAGGCTCAGTTTGGGGGTGGGCACACCATCAATGGCAAGAATGCGATCGCGGGGTTGAATACCGGCTTGGGCAGCGGGAGAGCCATCAATGGGAGCAATCACTTCAAGGACACCGGTCTCAGGGTCAGTGCTAATTTGCAAGCCAACGCCGATGAGTTCACCCGCAGTGGTGGTTTGTAGGCTGCGAAACTGTTCAGGCCGCAGGAATCGGGTGAAGGGATCCTCAAGGGTGGCCAGCATTCCTTGAATGGCAGCGTAGGTCGCCTCGCGATCGCGCAGGGAATGCTTTAGGGCTTTTTCGCGCACTAGCCACCAGTTTTGACCATTAAAGGTGGGATCGACATAGGCTTGGTTAACAATACGCCAGGCCTCATTAAAGAGTTTTTGTTCTTCCGTCAGGGCGATCGCCGAGTCAGTGGGGAAAATGCCCCAGACCCCCACGAGGACAACCAAACAACAAATGAGACGTTGCAGCCAACGAACCCCCATTCCTTCACCTGCTGATTGCTTCTTTCTCTTAAGCTAGCACTAGAAAAATCCCTAGGCAGGCACGGCTACTCCTTGAGCACTACCTTGGGATGCAGGCGATCGCCCCCACTGATGCCAATGCCGACACAGGCAGTGGCAAAGGTGACGCCCACAACACTCTCCGCCGGCGGCAGCCCCTCACAAATCACGGCGCGGCCATGGTACCAGTCATTGAGTTGTGCTGCATTGAGTTCAAGCCACGGCAGATGCGAGAGAACCGCTTGGGGCGAGCACAGGGGTAAATGTTCTGGGGCAATGCTTTCTAGGCAATGGCTCTCCTCAATCCGCAGGCCGCTGCTTTCAATCCGTTGCAGGGCTGCCAGGGTGCCACCCACCCCCAGTGCAGCCCCCAAATCGCGGGCAAGGGCGCGAATATAGGTGCCCCTGCCACAGATAATGTGCAGGGTGAGTTCAGGATGACGACCCGGTTGCCAATCCAAGACCTCGATGCGGTACACAGTCACGATACGCGGCGGAACGCTCACTACCTCACCCGCCCGGGCACGGGCATAGAGCCGCTGGCCAGCCACTTGAATCGCACTGTAGGCAGGGGGCAATTGCTCAATTTCACCCATAAATTGAGGGAGCTGTTCTTGGATGGCTGCGAGCGTCAGGTGACTGGCCACCTGTTCTTGGCAAATTTCCCCCGTAATGTCATCGGTGGTGGTGGTAATCCCAAAGCGCACCGTGCCAATGTAGGCCTTGCGATCGCTGAGATAGGGCAGAAGTCGCGTTGCGGCCCCAAGGGCGATCGGCAGTACCCCAGTGGCCATCGGATCCAATGTGCCCCCGTGGCCAATCCGTTTAAGCCGCAGCCGCCGCCGCAGTTCATTAATACAGTCGTGGGACGTGCAGCCAGCAGGTTTATTCAGATTTAAAAAACCAAACATCAAGGGGTTGCAGTTGTTGCAGAACTCAAGGGTAACCCACTGACAAAGCGTTGCAGGGCAGCGATCGCCCGGTTGTAGTCAAGGGTTGAACTCAACAGGTTGCTCTGGGCTTGAATCAGAGCGGTTTCGGCATTGCTCACCTCCGCTTGGGTGCCAATCCCTGCTTGGAAGCGCAGACGAGCCAGGCGCAGTCTCTCCGTGGCTTGGCGTACCGCCGCTTCATTGGTGCGGATATTTTCCTGACTGGATTTGAGGGTGTAGTAGGCCTGCTCCACTTGGAAGCGAATTAAGTTGCGAAAGGCGGCATACTGGGCCTCAGCGATCGCAGCAGCCCTTTCCTGCTGGGCGGCACTGGCACGGGAGACTCCCCCATCAAAGAGGGTGAGGTTCAGTTGACCACCCACCGTATATCCCCAACGGGGCCCGACCCCATCGGTGAGGCTATCCAGGGTGTTAAAACTTCCCCCAGCCACCAACTGCGGGCCTAGGTTTGCCAGGGCAACCCGTCGTTGCTGTAGTGCCGCATTCCGTTGCGTCAGTTGCTGTTCCAACTCCACACGATTTCGAAAGGCCAAGGCAATACTCTCCTCCAGGGAAAGCTGCCATTCCCCGACCACCCGAATTGGGTCAGCGGCGCGCACATTAGCCTTGTCATTGAGGCTGAGCACCTGTGCCAGTTGGCGTTGAGCCGTTTGCAGTTGGCTTTGGGCTTGCACCAATTGCTGCTGGTTATTGGCCAGTTGCACCTGTGCTGTAAGGACGTCAAATTGTGTGCCTAGGCCAGCGCGCTCGCGGGCGATCGCATCCCGCAGGCTAATTTGCGAGTTTTGCACTGCTGCTTCGCCAATGCGCACCAGCGCTTCCGCCTGTTGAATGTTGTAGTAGGCATTGGTAACATCCTGACGCAGTTGTTCCAATTGCCGCTGAAGATCCAGCTCAGCATTGCGCACCTGTTCCTGGGCCGCTTTGATACTGGCATCCCGCTGCCCAGAGGTGAAAAGGTTGTAGCCCAGTTGCACGGTGCTGGTCCACGTGTTGCTAGTGGAATTTACCCGCAGCGGCGGCGGCAGTTGGGCATTTTGCAGGCGAATCGCCGCTGAATCCGTGCGACTAATCCCCAATTGCAGGGAAATACTGGGATAGAGAGCAGCCTCCGCTTGGCGCAGCACTGCCCGACTTTGTTGGAGTTGCGCCTCAATAATTTGCAGTTGGCGATTATTCCGCCGAGCGAGTTCAAGCGCTTCGTTGAGGGTAATGGGGCGCTCCAAATCAATTTTCACTTGAGCGGGATGACTGGGGAGATAGAGGGGATCGGGATTGGGATTGAGGGGCAAGAGCTCTGTCGCCCTCGGATTGGGTTGGGCGATCGCGCCCGCCGCCATCGCGATCCAAACACTGGCCAGACTGCCCAGGAGCAGACTGCTTTGCTGGCAGATGAATTGTTGACCCATGCTCACTCCCCACACCGTTACAATTAGGGATTCTCGCTACCACATAAGACTATAACAGTCCTTTTCAAAGGAATCGTTTCCCGAAAGGCGGTACACTGACACTCAATTGGTTCACACTCCAGGCAACTCAAGGCTGGATTAAGCACTGTGGCAACCATCCTACGCACTTGGAGCTATCAATATCCTTGGCTCTACGACACCATTAGCACCCTTGCCGCCATAGCAGTTGGGGGGAGCGATCGCCTGCATCGCCTTGCTTGGCAAGATTTGAATTTACCCCGCACTGCTGTGGTTTTAGATCTGTGCTGTGCCCACGGCATTGTGACTCAAGCCTTAACTCAGGCCTTTGATCAGGTTACAGGATTGGATGCCTCCCCAAAGGCGATCGCCCGCGCCCGAGAGCGGGTACCCCAAGCCACCTATGTACAGGCCTTTGCTGAGAAGATGCCCTTTGCCGATGCCACCTTTGATCTGGTACACACCAGCATGGCGCTCCACGAAATGACCGCAGCCCAACTGAATGCCATCTTGGCGGAAGCGTGGCGGATTCTCAAGCCCGGTGGCTGGTTTGCCCTCATGGATTTTCACCGTCCCCAGGTGCCCCTCCTTTGGCCGGGGATTGCTCTCTTTTTTTGGCTCTTTGAAACGGAAACCGCTTGGCAACTGCTGCAAACAGACCTAGCTGAGCAGCTACGGCGACAGGGCTTCACTGTGGAGCGGCAGACTTACTACTTAGGACACAGTTTACAGGTTCTCCATGGCCGCAAACCCTGCGCGAACGATTAAGATATATGAACGACTTAGAACACGAGTGCGATAGCGATGGTAAGCTCACCGCCCCAACTGGAGATTAACTTAGAGACCGCTGCCGAATTTGTAGCGCGGCACATTGGCATTACGCCCAGCGATCTACCGCAAATGTTGACCCTGTTGGGGTATGGCAGCCTCAAGGAACTCATCAATGCCGTCATTCCGCCGGAGATTCGCTTGCAACGCCCTCTTGCCCTCGGTGAGGGCCTGAGTGAAACGGCAGCCCTGCAAAAATTACGCACCCTTGCCCAACAAAACCAAGTTTGGCGCAGCTACATCGGCATGGGCTACTACAACTGCATTACGCCTCCCGTGATTCAGCGCAACATTCTTGAAAACCCCGGCTGGTACACCCAGTACACCCCCTACCAAGCGGAAATTGCCCAAGGACGCCTGGAAGCCCTCCTTAACTTTCAAACCCTTGTGAGCGATCTGACGGGCTTGGCCATTGCCAATGCCTCCCTCCTCGATGAGGCCACGGCTGCCGCCGAAGCTATGACCCTGAGCTTCAATGCCTGCCGTCAAAAGGGCGCCAACTGCTTCTTGGTGGCCCAGGATTGCCATCCCCAAACCCTTGCCGTTCTGCGTACCCGTGCCCTACCCCTTGGCATCCAGATTGTGCCCATTGACCCAACGATCGCCAGTGAATTGCCCTGGGAGAATGCCTTTGGCCTCCTCTTGCAATATCCTGCTAGCGATGGCGCCGTGCGATCGCCCCAAGCCCTGATTGCCGCTGCCCATGAACGGGGACTTCTGGTGACCGTGGCCACGGATTTGCTGGCCTTGACCCTGTTGCAGCCGCCGGGGGAATTGGGGGCAGATATTGCCGTGGGTAGTTCGCAGCGCTTTGGGGTGCCCTTGGGGTATGGGGGTCCCCATGCCGCCTTCTTTGCCACCCGTGAAGAATTTAAGCGGCAGTTGCCAGGGCGCCTAGTGGGGGTTTCCCACGATGCTCTGGGTCAAAAAGCCCTGCGCCTTGCCTTGCAAACCCGCGAGCAGCACATCCGTCGCGAAAAGGCTACCAGTAACATTTGCACCGCCCAAGTTCTTCTGGCGGTTGTTGCCAGTATGTATGCCGTTTATCACGGAGCCGATGGGCTGCGGCAAATCGCCAAGCGCATCCATCAACAGGGAGTGAAATTGGCAGCAGGCCTAGAAGCAGCGGGCTATCAACTCTACTATTGTGAATTTTTTGACACCCTGCGCATTGGCTTGGGAAACCTGCCAGTGCAGGTGCTCAAGGAGCGGGCAGCAGCGGCACAAATCAACCTGCGCTACTTTGACGATGGCAGTGTGGGCATCAGCCTCGATGAGACCACCACCGAGAAAGATGTGGCGGATTTACTGGCCCTCTTTGGCGCCAGTCCTGCTGAAGTTGAAGGGGGCGATCGCCTGCCGTCAAGCCTGAAACGTCAATCCCCTTATCTCCAGCACCCGGTCTTTCAGGACTACCACAGCGAACACGCGCTGCTGCGCTACATTCATCGCCTTCAGGCCAAGGATCTGTCCCTCACGACCTCAATGATTCCCCTTGGCTCCTGCACGATGAAGCTGAATGCCACGGCTGAAATGCTGCCCATCAGTTGGCCAGAATTTAATCAGCTCCATCCCTTTGCTCCCCAAGAACAGGCTCAGGGATATCAGCAGCTCTTTCGGGAACTGGCGGCAATGCTGGCGGAAATTACAGGCTTTGATGCCATTTCCCTGCAACCCAATGCCGGCTCCCAAGGGGAGTATGCGGGACTCTTGGTGATCCGTCAGTACCACCACAGTCGCGGCGAAAGTCAGCGCAATGTCTGTCTCATTCCCACCTCTGCCCATGGCACCAACCCCGCCAGTGCCGTGATGGCTGGCATGGAAGTCGTGGCCGTCAATTGCGATCCCCAAGGCAACATTGACGTGGCAGATCTGGCGGCCAAGGCTGAGGCCTATGGCGATCGCCTAGCGGCCTTGATGATGACCTATCCCTCCACCCATGGCGTCTTTGAAGCGGGAATTGGCCAAATCTGCAACATCATCCATCGCTACGGTGGGCAAGTTTACATGGATGGTGCCAATATGAATGCCCAAGTAGGGCTGTGCCGTCCGGGGGACTTTGGTGCCGATGTTTGCCATTTAAATCTCCACAAAACCTTCTGCATTCCCCACGGGGGTGGTGGACCCGGGGTCGGCCCGATCGGGGTGAAAGCCCACTTAGCGCCCTTCTTACCGACAACACAGGTGATTCCCCAAGGATCAGAAATTGGCCCAGTGACCGCAGCCCCTTGGGGCAGTGCCAGTATTTTGCCGATTTCATGGATGTATATCACCCTGATGGGGGGGGTGGGGTTGACGCAAGCCACGGCGATCGCCATCCTCAATGCCAACTACATCGCCAAACGCCTGGAACCCTACTATCCCATTCTCTACAAAGGTGCCCACGGCTTGGTGGCCCACGAGTGTATTCTTGATCTGCGGCCCCTGAAAAAATCAGCGGGGATTGAGGTGGAGGATATTGCCAAGCGGTTAATGGACTACGGCTTCCATGCTCCCACTGTCTCTTGGCCGGTCCCCGGCACGCTGATGATTGAACCCACAGAGAGTGAAACCAAGGCGGAATTGGATCGCTTCTGTGAGGCGATGATTGCCATTCGTGCAGAAATTGCTGAAATTGAGGCCGGGGTGAGCGATCGCCAGCAAAACCCCCTGAAAAACGCCCCCCATCCAGCGCTGATGCTGGCCACAGAGCCATGGCCCTACCCCTACTCGCGGCAGGCGGCCGCCTACCCTGCCCCTTGGCTGCGGGAGTACAAATTCTGGCCAGCGGTCGCCCGTATTGACAATGCCTATGGCGATCGCCATCTGGTGTGTAGTTGCTCAGTACCCATCAGGGCACCCCAATCTTAAGCAAAGCTGAAATTTTTGCGGCGGTTGCCGATTCGCCTTGTCGAAGCCAAAAAGGGATTGCTAAAAGTAAGGCAGGTCAACCCCTAGGTGGTTTTATGACACTGGATAGCCTCGATACCGTTGTTCTCTCCCGTTGGCAGTTTGCCCTCACGGCCATTTTCCATATGCTCTGGCCAGTCTTGACGACGGGCATGAGTATTTATCTCGTCATCATTGAGGGGCTGTGGCTGAAAACCAAGAACCTGACCTACTATCACCATGCTCGCTTTTGGTCAAAGCTATATGTCCTCAACTTTGGCATTGGCGTGGCTTCGGGGTTGCCAATGGCCTTTCAGTTTGGCCTGAACTGGGCGCCCTTCTCTGAATCCGTAGGGGACTTCTTTGGTACCGTTTTGGGCTTTGAGGCCACCATGGCCTTCATG
Source organism: Thermosynechococcus sp. M3746_W2019_013 (assembly GCF_015296045.1). Classification (NCBI taxonomy): domain Bacteria; kingdom Bacillati; phylum Cyanobacteriota; class Cyanophyceae; order Acaryochloridales; family Thermosynechococcaceae; genus Thermosynechococcus; species Thermosynechococcus sp. M3746_W2019_013. The sequence goes on from NZ_DVDW01000002.1 coordinate 10,814, forward strand.
CTGGAAGCCAGCTTCTTGGGCATTATGATTTTTGGCTGGCAACGGGTACCCCCGGTGATGCACTGGATTTCGACCATCTGTGTTGCCTTTGGTGCCAACCTCTCTACCTTCTGGATTCTCTCGGCCAACTCATGGCTCCAGACCCCTGCCGGGGGCGTGTTTGTCGAGGGTAAATTCCGTGTTCAGGACTACTTCCAAGCGATCGCCAACCCCTTCATGGTCAAGAGTTTTGCCCACATGTTCTTTGCCACCCTTGAAACATCGCTTTTTGTGATTGGTGGCATTAGTGCTTGGTATTTGCTGCAAAACCGCCTGCCCAATTTCTTTACCAAGTCCCTGAAGGTGGTGTTGGTCATGGCCTTGGTGATTGCCCCTCTACAGGTGTTTGTCGGCCACCTCAGTGCTGAGCAGGTCTATCACTACCAACCAGCCAAATTAGCCGCCATGGAGGCCCTCTGGGAAACTGTGCCAGCGGGTACCCCCGCAGACTGGAGTGTGATTGCCTTACCCAACGAGGCGGCAGAAATCAATACCTTTGAAGTGAAGCTCCCTGCTCTGTTGAGCTATCTACTGGAACTGAAGCCCAAGTTAGACGCCCCCATTCTCGGCTTGAAGGAGTGGGCACCCAGCGATCGCCCCCACCTGGTTGGCCTGATTTACTATTCCTTTCGACTGATGGTGGCCATTGGTCTGTACCTCGCTGCCCTGGCAATTGTCACGATTTTTGTTTGGTGGCGCACGGGTCTTGAGGGCGATCGCCTGCGCAATTACAAATGGCTCTGGTGGGGCTGGATTTTTGCGGGGCCCTTGGGGTACCTTGCGGTCGAAGCGGGCTGGATTGTGCGCTGTGTCGGGCGTCAACCGTGGATTGTCTATGGTCAGCTGCGAACAGCTGAAGCCGCTTCCGATTTACCCCCCCAAGTGGTGCTCTTTTCCCTCAGCGGCTTAGTTGCCCTCTACACCATTTTCTTCTTTGCGGCTCTTTTCTTTGGCAGTCGCATCATCCAAAAAGGCCCCAACGTTGCTTTACCAGTACCCGGCCAAGCCAATGCGGAAGAACTGGAAATTCGCATCAAATTGGCCCACCACCAACCCGATCGCCGTCCCCTAGAACCCCAGCAATAAGGAAATGGAATTCCCATGGAAACCAATCCCCTTGCCCCCCTAGAGCACTTTCTGCCTCAGGCGTGGTTTTTTATCCTTGGTCTTTTTCTGTTTCTCTACATTCTACTGGATGGGTTTGACCTTGGCATTGGCATTCTCTCCCTCACCAGTAGCAATGAACGCCGCCGCAATATCCTCATGACCAGCCTTGGCAATGTTTGGGATGCCAATGAGACATGGCTAGTGCTGATGGGTGGCTCCCTATTTGGTGCCTTCCCTTTGGCCTATGCCACCATTCTCAATGCCCTTTACCTGCCGGCAGTGATTATGGTGGTAGGGCTGATTTTGCGGGCAGTCTCCTTTGAATTTCGCGAAAATGCCAATAATAAACGGGTGTGGAACCTTGCCTTTGGCATTGGCAGTTTCCTGGCGGCCTTGGGGCAGGGCTTTGCAGTGGGCACCGTGTTTGAGGGCATCAAAGTCGATGCTGCGGGTCACTTTGCCGGCAGCATATGGGATTGGTTGACATGGCACTCCGTGTTGGTGGCACTGACACTGATTCAGGGCTATGTGCTGATTGGGTCAACCTATCTGATTTACAAAACCACAGGCGAGTTGCAGCAAACCCACTACCGCACAGCCACAATTGCAGCCTGGACAACGTTTATCGGTGCTGTGTTGATTACCATTAGTGCCCCCATTTTCCATGAGCACTTGCGTGCCCAACTGTTTCAGCCTCCCCTGTTCTACATTTTTGCTGCAATTCCAGTTCTGGGTATCTTGCTGATTTTTCTACTGCTGCGTAGCTTACAAAAGCGTGAAGAAATCATGCCCTTAGTTTGGACATTTCTCCTGTTTCTCCTCTCATTTATTGGTTTGGGGTTTGTTATTTTTCCCAACATTATTCCTCCCAACGTCACCATTTACGAAGCTTCAGCATCTCCTAGTGCCCAAGTCTTTATGTTGATTTTTGTGGCCTTCTTAATTCCGATTATGCTGGCCTACAATCTCTACAATTATTTGGTGTTCCGTGGCAAAGTCGTGGCCTAGGTCTTGTCAGGCAATACCGATTAAAACAGCCGATGCAGTTTTCTGGGTATTTGAGCGCCCGGCTTTGTGAGCTGGCTGAGGGAGTATTGTTTGCCGGCATTAGGGAAACCTGCGCTGTTGATGATGAAAGGTACCGATTCATCCGAAAGGGATGATTCAGGCAGTGGTGAAAGCAGCGGGTTACGGGGGGTTACTCTCCTGATTTAACGTGATTTTTAACGTGATTGAGCAAGACTTTAGGGGACTGAAGTGAGGGCGGATGGATGCAGGGTCAAACCGTTCTATTGATGAGGTGATTCGCCAATTAGGGTGCTGGATAACGTCTCATTCTTTGTTGGAATAGCTATCAATGAAATAATCACAAAAAAATGGAAATAGCCTAGAAAGGGCTCAACCAGTCTCTCCAGCTTTGATAATTTCACATTCAGGTCACCGCGGGCTAAACGCTCCTAAGGGCCGAGCAGAGACGCGCCAACGCTCCCTGTGGCGAAATGTTATGTAGTCTAATGGCTAGTTTCAAACTGGATCAAAGCTAG
>NZ_DVDW01000054.1:0-1730 GCF_015296045.1 Thermosynechococcus sp. M3746_W2019_013
TTCATCTTTGAAGCTATATTTGTCGGTCTTAGGGTCAAATGTACGATTCACTTCTGGTTCGTAATGATTTTGAAAATACTCCCGCAATCCCCAACGAATTGCCTCTGCACTGACAGTGGTGTATTGATCATTGCCGCGGGTAATTTTTTGCAGTGTTGAGAGGGTGCTGCCGTCTCCTTCTCCCCGATTGTTAGCGGCAATAGCTGTTGCAGTGACGATAGTGGCAAATAGGTGCTTGGTCATGATTTAGATCTCCTTGTCAAAACTTGTCAAAATTAATTAAGCATTTGTGTTGAACCCGCCGCCACTCAACCTATCCCCAGTGCTACGTATTTATTGAAAAGATCTCAGCCTGCTGCTTCTAATTCTTCAGAGGTGCTGGTTGAGTCTTCAGATTTTTCATCAGATTTTCCATAGGTAGCGATCGCCAGCAGCACCAAATCCCGCGCTCGCCGCCAGTGTTTCTCTCGATGTATCCAGTGGAAAATCTGCGGTCCTTTGCCCTGGGCATTTTTACTGCGGAACTGACTCAGGAAGCTAACCAACGCTGTAGCAAATTCCTGCTGTGTGCTAGGTCGCTGCAAACGATAAATGACCTTATCGGTCACTTGCTGATAATCCAGATCACGACCTTGTTCTTTAGCTTGATTGATCTGTCCAGACAGATATTTTCTAAATGCAGCCTGCACCACATCAAACAGCACTTGTTCTTCAGCATTTAAGTATTCAGTCATTTTTACCAATCCTTTGCGTTCATGGCCATAGATTTGGTTGGCTTTACGAAACTCAAAAAAGCCTGCATACCAAGGTTTACCAGTAATCAAGTTATCACAGATCCAAGACAGTGTTGTAGAAGTACGCAGCCAATTTTCTTGATTTTTATTTTGTTGAATACGTGCCGGAAAGGTCTGCCGAGCCACTTCATACAAGTCCAGAACTTCATCCGTAGCTTGGAAACGATATACCGCTTGCTTTAAATAATCTTGTTTATCCCAGATTTGCTTGCCTAACTGGTAAACTTCACAGTAGGTCACCCGAAACTGTCTGAATTCTTCGATGGTTTTTTCCTGCAACAGAAAAGATAGAGCAGATTCGCTAGCACTGCTGCTCCGAAAGTCTCGATAGGTACGCCCTGGTAGGGCTCGGCGTCTCTTGACCCAGTGCGTTAAGTTTTGAACCTCGGGAATCACCAATGCTGACCGTTTTGAACTTTTGCCACCAATCGTTTGGGGAGGCAGTTCATAGTAGCCACAGGCAACGGGCAGAAATAGTAAGGCCAGAAAACCTTCGGGAGATTCCCCATAAGCCCCATTGACAGGGCATTCCAGCAATCCAGGCAAGTGATTTCCCTTGACTGGAATTTCTTTCTTGAAGGCACCCTCACGGTTAAAGGCATCGTTTATTTTTTTCTCTTCCGTGTAATAGCACTCCAACAGTGGCTTTATCTCGATTTGAATTTCCGGCTCACCTGGCTCAATCAAAAACGTGCGGGTGATAGTTTTTTCTTTGAATTTTCGCTGTTTATTGTGCTGGAGAAAAGTTGATAATACGCCCCGAGTGAAACTATATTGCCCCTGCTCATCGAGCTTGAGAGCAGGAACATTGAGATAGCCCGGTTCGTTAATCTGATACGTTTGGTTCAGTAGCCATCGCACAACATCCTTGTCTTTCCCTTGCCATTGAAGTTCAACGGACTCATCAGTCACCTGCCAAGTCAAGGGAGCCTGATG
>NZ_DVDW01000004.1:0-12932 GCF_015296045.1 Thermosynechococcus sp. M3746_W2019_013
CGAGGATGTCAAACCATCCCCGTTCTGCTGGCGCTCGTCCAATCGCGATCGTCATGGAATTAAATCCTCTTGCAGATATAGATGCCAGATTTAGAACCTTACAGTTGCTGGTAGGGCGTTATCAGCTCCTTAAAAACTTAAGAGCGATCGCTCCAGCATCCTGTTAATTTGGCTTCATAAATAAGAAACCCATCCCTCGCTAAGGCTTGAGCTAGTAGGTAGTTTTACCTAGTTGCTGCTGGCGCCCACCAAGGGTAGGTTAAGCACCCCATCAGCATTTGCCGTGGGAGAGCTATATTAACGTGATAGCGGAATTCTTACAAAATATCAAGGTGATTGTTGCCTAGCTTCTCAGGTTTCTCATTTTTGAGCAAGGGTCCCAAATTAGCAAGATTAGCAAGACGGCAGAAAATTGAGGCTTCAACCTAAACAGAACACTAGCAGGAAATATTAAGTATTGTAACACTGCTGGCAGTGGTTACTGCTCCAGAGGTCTTGAGCGATCGCCCCCAAACCAGAAACAGAGGAATAGCTATCCTGATAAGATTAGGAGAGGTGCAGGATAGTCTTTGCCAACATGAGAAAAGGAGGCCCGCCATGGCGACTGAACGACGGGTGGCACGGGTAGCAGAATTAATCAAGCGGGAAGTCAGCCAGTTGTTAATGTATGAAATCCGCGATGAGCGCGTGGGAGCAGGCATGGTCAGTGTCACCGCTGTGGAAGTTTCCGGTGATTTGCAGCACGCCAAGATTTTCGTCAGTATCTACAGCACTGATGAGGTACGGCGCTCAACGATGGCGGGATTGAAAGCGGCTTCGGGCTTTGTGCGGCGGGAATTGGGGCAGCGCATTCGCCTGCGGCGGACACCTGAGGTTGTGTTTATTGAGGATCGATCGCTCGAACGGGGCAGTCGCGTTCTTTCGCTGCTCAATCAAATTGGGCAACAGCAGAGTACCTCAGAAGCCCCAGCGTCTTAAGTGCGGCCTGGTCTTGTGGGAACGGATGCAGTAAGATAGTGCCTCGGCAGCAGGGAGGAGCTTTTGCTGCGCTGGGGCGGTGCCAGTAGGGTTTTCAGGATCACGAAGGCCGCAATGCCAATTAAGAAGTAACCAAAGCCCTGCTGAAGTCGCTTGGCAGAAATGCGATGGCTGAGATAACTCCCGACAACAGAACCACCAGCGGCTGCCAAGGTTAGTGTCAGGGTCAAGCGCGGATCCAAGGTAACAGTGCCCAGGTAGCCCCAAACCGCCGCCACCGAATTAATAGTAATAATCAGCAGTGAGGTCCCGATTGCCTGCCGTATTGGAATTTTTCCCAATAAAACAAGGGCGGGCACAATGGCAAACCCCCCACCAACCCCCACCAACCCCGTTAGAACACCCACACCTAGGCCTTCAGTGGGTAGCCACAGCCAACAGTACTTACATACTGGGGGGGCATAAAGCTGGCTTTCAAGGGAACTTTCCGGCGGGGTTAGTTCAGGGGCAGGGGGACGCTGTTGCCGCCGAATCATTAAAATAGCCGCTACCATCATGGCAACGGCAAAGAGTAGGAGTTGCACCGTATCGGTAATCCAGGGCAAGGCTGCCAGGCGTGCTCCCAGGTAAGCACCCACCATGGTTGCCGAGCCAAAAATCAAAGTTAGACGCAGGTTGACGTAGCCGCGCCGCCACTGGGGGATCACCGCCAATAAGCTGACACTGCCGACAATCACAAGTGTCATCGGAATCGCGACTTTGGTTTCAATGCCCATGACATAGACCAGTACTGGCAGGGCAAGGACAGAACCGCCGCCCCCCAATAGACCCAGACTCAAGCCGATGGCGATCGCTAGACCATGCCCTATCCAGTAGCTCAGCATGTGCTATTTCACCTAGGGACGATTGAAGGGCAGCAGTACCAATACCCGCCCTAGGGCACAAATACCGGTGATACCGGCAAAGAGCAAACCAGCACCGACAAAGCCCGACAGGAAGAAGAATGCCGGATTGACGGTAAAGCCTAAGATCACGCCGGTGAGAATCAGGCTGCCAGCCACAATTTGCACCTGCCGCATCAGGCTAATGGGGGCACTAGCCGCACCCTTGACCGGATAGCCCCCCTGTTTCCAGCGTTGAATGCCCCCTTCAAGGTTTTTCAGGTTTTTCCAGCCTCGACGGGCAAGGGTTTCGTAGGCCATGCCCGAGCGCCGGCCCGATTCACAGTAGAGCACCACAGGAGTGTTAGAGCTACAGGGGGGTTCAAGTTCCTTGACATTCGCCAAGGGACAGAGCAGCGCCCCCGGAATATGGGCACTGTTGTATTCGCTTGGCTCACGCACATCAATCAGCAGTACCTGTTGTCGTTGCAGGGCCTCGTGGAGTTCAGCCGCGGAAATGAGAGGAGACTCAGTCGTTGTTGTAGTCATCGTCGTTGGTTCTCAAGTAGTTACTTAGGGTTAGCTAACAAGACGGGAGCGATCAGGAATCAAAGAGCTAAACGGCAGCGGCAACCATGCCACACTGTTGGTTAGCGGGCACCGCTTCCATGATTTTCTTGGGATCGGGCAGGTTCAGATTGGCCATGAATTCAATGAACTGCTGGCGATCGCGACCGACAAAGCGAGGATTAAAACGTTTTTCCTCACCAATGGTGGAAACAGTGTGACCGCGATAGTCATGGCCGGGATAGACCAAGGTAGTGTCTGGGAGTGTAAAGAGCCGCTGTGTTACCGCATCATACATCGCACCCGCATCACCACTTTGGAAGTCAGTGCGCCCACAGCCACGGATAAAGAGAGAATCCCCCGTCAGCAGGTGGGTGCCATTCACCAAAAAGGCCATGTGGCTATCGGTATGCCCCAAGGTGGCGATCGCCTGAATCGGGATGCTACCGACGTGAATCACTTCACCGTCTTTAATATAGCCATCGGCACAATCCACATGGGCATTTTCAGGTACCAGGGTTTTGCAGCCCGTGCGTTCGCGGACTTTGCCCGCTCCGGTAATGTGGTCGGCGTGGACATGGGTTTCGAGGCAATAGCGCAGTTTCAATCCCAATTGCTCAATTAACTGCACATCGCGATCCACCTGCTCAAGGACGCTATCGACCAAAGCGGCCTCACCCGTGGCTTCATCGGCAATTAGGTAAGAATAGGTCCAAGTGTCATAGTCAAAGAGTTGGCGAAACAGCATAGCGGACTCCTTTATTGGGGTAAAGCGTGAGGGGACTCGTTTAGCCTAAAAACTAGACTTAAAGATTAAAGACTAGACTTAAAACGGTAACTACTTCAGTCTAGTTGATCTAAACATAATTTTATAACCATTGAGTAAACAAATGTCAAATCCCCCCCGTCCCCATTTTTTCAAGGGGAACCCATCTTAGGATAAAAGAAAGTGGTTTCAGAGCACTGGGGATGTCCACACTACAGCAAATGACGCCTTGGCAGCGGGTAACGGAGGAGCTAACAGCCATTGTCGGCAAGGGCAGCATCATCAATGACGCAGCCGCAGCCCTTGTGTATGAATGCGATGGCCTCTCCATGTATCGGCAGCGGCCAAAGTTAGTGGTGTTACCAGAAACCACTCCCCAAGTCTCCGCCATCCTCAAAGTGTGCGATCGCTATCGGATTCCCTTTGTTGCCCGTGGCTCAGGGACGGGGCTCTCCGGAGGTGCTTTGCCCCACAGTGAGGGGATTCTCATCGTCACTTCTCGCATGAACCAGATTTTAGAGATTGATCTGACCAATCAGCAGGTGGTGGTGCAGCCGGGGGTTATTAATGCATGGGTGACCCAAGCCGTCGCCGATCAGGGCTTTTACTACGCCCCCGATCCCTCCAGTCAAATTATTTGCTCCATTGGTGGCAACGTGGCCGAAAACTCTGGGGGCGTTCACTGCCTAAAGTATGGTGTGACCACAAACCACGTCCTAGGCCTCACAGTGGTTTTGCCGAATGGGAAAATTGTCGAATTGGGTGGGGCTGCCCCCGAAATGCCCGGCTACGATCTCATGGGGGTTTTCGTTGGCTCTGAAGGCACTCTCGGTATTGCCACGGAAATTCGGCTGCGGATTCTCAAACAGGCGGAGGCGATCGCTGTGCTACTAGCAGACTTCACCACAATTGAAGCAGCAGGGGAAACCGTTTCTGCCATTATCCGAGCGGGGATCATTCCTGCGGGCATGGAAATTATGGACAACCTCAGTATCAACGCCGTTGAAGATGTGGTGGCCACCAATTGCTACCCCCGTGATGCTGGCGCTGTGCTGCTAGTGGAAGTGGATGGCCTAGACGTCGAAGTGCCCATTTTGCAGGAGCGCGTGATGCGCATTTGCTATGAACAGGGGGCACGCCATGTGACGGTTGCCACCGAGGCCGAAGATCGCCTCCGCCTTTGGAAGGGTCGCAAAGCTGCCTTTGCCGCTGCGGGTCGCCTGAGTCCCAACTATTTTGTCCAAGATGGGGTCATTCCCCGCAGTCAACTGGCCACTGTCCTGAGGGAAATTGAACAGCTCAGCCGCCGCAGTGGTTATCGCATTGCCAATGTTTTCCACGCGGGGGATGGTAATCTGCATCCCTTGATTCTCTATGATCAAGCGGTCCCCGGCGCCCTTGCGGAGGTGGAGGCCTTGGGGGGCGAAATTCTCAAACTCTGTGTACGCTTGGGGGGCAGTATCTCTGGAGAACACGGCATTGGCAGTGATAAAGCCTGCTTTATGAGCGAAATGTTTAGCCCAGCAGACCTAGACACGATGCAGCAGGTGCGTGCCGCCTTTGATCCAAAACGTCTGGCCAACCCCGAAAAGGTCTTTCCGACACCGCGAACCTGTGGTGAAGCCGCTCATCAACTTCAAGACTTTCCCAACATTGAGGCATTTTAATGCGTACAAAAATTCCAGTTACGATTATCACCGGTTTTCTCGGCAGTGGTAAGACGACTCTCATTCGGCAGTTACTTCAGAATGCAGCGGGCAGGCGCATTGCCGTGATTGTGAATGAGTTTGGCGATGTCGGTATTGATGGCGAGTTGTTACAGGCCTGTTGCGATCGCACAGCGGGCATCTGGGAACTCACCAATGGCTGTCTGTGTTGTACGGTGCAGGAGGAATTCTTGCCAACGATGCAGACCCTCTTGGCGCGGCGGCAGGAGATTGATCACATTGTCATTGAAACGTCGGGACTAGCATTGCCCAAGCCCTTAGTCATGGCCTTCCGGTGGCCGGAGGTGCGCCATGCCGCCACCGTTGATGGCGTCGTAACCGTTGTGGATGGTGTTGCTTTGGCAGCGGGCCAAGTGAGTGCAGATTTAGAGGCGCTCTTTGCCCAGAAAGATGCGGATCCCAGTTTGCAGCATGAAGATACGCCCCTTGAGGAACTCTTTAACGATCAACTGGCCTGTGCTGACTTGGTTATCCTCAACAAGGCAGATCAACTGACCCTCGATCAGGTACAGCAATGCCTGAGGGAACTCCGCCAGCAACTCCCGCCCCGGATTAAGCTTCTGGCAGCTCAGCAAGGACAGGTGCCCGCAGATCTTTTGCTGGGATTTAATGCAGCGGTGGAGGAGAACTTGGGCCAGCGACCTAGCCACCATGACGTTGAGGAGGAGCATGATCACGACGCAGAGATTCAAGCGGTTTGTTTAGAGTTGGGGGCTTGGGATCTGCAACGCCTACGTGAATCCCTGGAGCGATTGCTGCAAGTACCCGACATTTATCGCGTCAAGGGCTTTGCAGCCATTGAGGGCAAGCCGATGCGTCTGGTGGTACAGGGGGTCGGTCAGCGGTTAGACGTGTTTTACGATCGCCTGTGGCAAGCGGCAGAGTCACGTCAAACCCGCCTTGTGGTGATCGGTCGTCAGTTGGATCAAAAGACGTTGCTATCCTACTTTGCCTAGGAGAATATGGCTAGCCTCAAGGATGTCATTGACGGCCAACTGCGCCAACTCTTGGGTAGCAGTGGAACCTGGTTCATTGATGTCGGCGATCGCTACTTCAGCATCTGGATTGAATCCACCAACCTTGATCTCAATCGCCTAGCCACTTGGGGTAAGACCTTCTGGCAGCAGTGGCAGCGGGGCAATTTCCTGCTCTTTGTGGCAGAACCCCATCAGCCTTTTCCCTATTGGTGGAAATCGTGGTCTGTTGCCTCAGCCCTACCGCAGTCAACTCAGATAGGTGAAACTGTTGCCAGCGATCGCTTTATCATCTGTGGCTTGGGCAGTTTAGGTCAGTTTTGTATTCAAAGCTTGCACCGGTTTGCCGGTGAGCATTTGGCTCTCGAAATTTGCGCCATTGACCGCCACGCCAACATTGAGTGGGAAATTCCCCAGTTGACAGAGTTGCTCAGTGAGCCTGTGATCATTGGTGATTGTCGGCAAGAGGCGATTCTTAAAACCGCTCGTATTGATCGCTGCCGCACACTACTGGCGGTGACGAGTGATGAGGCTACCAATATTGCCACGGCGATTGTGGCTCGGCGCTTAAATCCAAATGTCCACCTTGTGGTGCGCTCTAGTCGTGATAATCTCAACGCACTTCTCAAGAAAAAGTTGGGGAACTTTTTGGCGCTCAATCCCACCGAACTGCCGGCACCGGCCTTTGCCCTTGCAGCGCTTGAGGAGAATATCCTTGCTGTGTTTACGATTGAGGGGCAACAGTTTCGGGTCTTGCAACACACCATTACCGCCGATAGTCCCCTAGTGGGCACGCCTGCCCACCACTGGCAGCGCCGTCATCAACGCCTGATTAGTATCCGCACCTGCCATTCCCAGTCCTCGATTTTCCAGCCGACTCGCCCCCACCGTCTCTTTAACCATTGGCCGCCGGATTTGTGCTTTCAGGCGGGCGATCGCCCCATTTGGATTGAACGGGTACAGAGGGTGACCCCATCGCCGATGTCAGAGCCGCATCCGCTTCAGCAACTACTTCAGTGGGTACGGCAATTTCCTGAGCAGGTACAACGATTTTGGCAGTGGATCCATCGCGATCGCTCCCGCGAATTGATCTTCAATGGCCTTTGGATTGGCAGTAGTCTGTGGCTGTTGACTGCTATCCTGCTGCGCTACAACGTCCCCAAGCTAACGTGGCAAAAGGCCTTTGCTGCCGGGTTTATTCTCTTGCTGGGGGGCTTTGGTGATGTCTTTGGTGGGCTAGACAACGATCCGGTTCCTCCTTGGCTGTTGGTGGTCTGTATTTTGGTGGCGATCGTGAGTCTCCTCTTTATTGTCGGCATCTTGGGACTTTTGGCAGAAAAACTGCTGCAAGCGCGGTTTGACTTTCTTAAGAAACGTCCTCCCCTGCCTGCAGCGGATCACATCATTGTGGTTGGGCTAGATCGCATTGGTCAGCAGGTCGTGCAGCTTCTACGCGCCTTCCGTCAGCCCCTGGTCCTACTGGTGGACAACCCAGAGCAGACCCAGCTTTTTGAAGACCTGCCGATGCTCCTTGGCAACATTCCAGAAAAGCTCCCCCAAGCCCATCTGGAAACCGCCAAAAGTGTGGTTCTCACCACCGCCGATGAAATGTTGAACCTAGAGGCAGCCCTAATTGCCCGCCAAGCCACGGAACAGCGCGAGTCCCCCATTGGGTTGGTCATTGGTATTTACAATCCCACCCTCACCAACGATCTGCAAGATCTCCTACCCCGTGCCCGTCCTCTTTGTGCCTATGCCCTTGCTGCCGAAGCCTTTGCTGGTGCTGCCTTTGGGGAAACGATGTTGGGTTTGTTTCAAATTGATCAGCAGACGGTACTGATTGCCGACTACACCGTTGCCGCTGGAGATACCCTTGAGGGCAAGTTGATTGGGGAGGTGGCCTATGGTTATGCAGTCATTCCCATTTTTTACAATCGCCATCAGCAGTTTCTGGGCGGTGAAACCAGTCATCAGTTTTTGCCCAGTGACACGCTGCAACTTACGGCGGGCGATCGCCTGATTGTTTTAGCGACGATTGATGGCCTACGGCGCATTGAACAGGGCAAAATGGCGCCCCGACGGCTCTGGCGGCTTTGGGTCGGTCATCCGCGCATCGCGGAAGCGGCCCTAGAAATTGGGAATCTGATCACCAAGATCACGGGTCTGCCCCTACTGCGATCGCGCACCTTTATCCAGCAACTGCCTGCTGCAATCACCCTTGAACTCTACGAACCCCAAGCCTTTCGCCTCGGTCAACAACTACAGGCCCTAGCCCCCGTGCGCCTCTTTCCCTTGGCAGATCAAGAAAAGGGGTAGGTAGAAATCGGCCTCATCTATAGCTCTGCATTAGCGAAGAGATTGAAAGATCAAATGAATTAATTTTGGTATTGTGACATAGAGTGCCGGTCTCATTATTTAGGTCCATAAATGTTCTGCCTAAATCAAGGTAAAAACATTTACAAAAATCTATTAATTTTTTACCGCAACTGCTGGCAGGGGGCAGGGCTAATGTGTCCCTTTTGTTAAGGAAGCCTTCTTTGTTCCTCCTGAGTTCAAAAGTGATCACCAAACTACGGTGGTTGGGGTTTTGTGCTCCGCCTTTACGCCCTAGTTTCTGACCCTCTTATTGAGAGGGGATGGGATTGCGGCCCGGGGATGGTCGTCGCCCCTAGCTTTTTTGATATCTTTGGGAATTCTAGTCCTCAGGCTAAGATAGTGACTAGTTATCATCCATCAATCTAGGCTGTTCCCATGAGCGGTAACCATGAGCACCATCTACTCAACATCGAGGATGAAACAGGTAAGCGCACAATCCCTTTGGATGCAGCAACCTACTCCATTGGCCGCGATGTCACCAATGCGATTGTCATCCATGGTCACGGTGTCTCACGGCAACACGCCTTGCTGCTGCGGATTCCCTCACCAAATGGCTATCGCTATCGCGTGGTGGATGGTAATGCTGAGGGTAAGCCCAGTGCCAACGGTCTCCTCGTGAATGGCCAGCGAGTGCAAAGCCATGAGCTAAAAGATGGAGATGAAATTAACTTTGGTGGATCCGTCAAGGCGCACTACGCCACCGTGTCGATGGGGGATGCGGAGTTTGTCAAATATTTGAAGAGCGTCAACTATCACAGTATTAAGGCAGTGCCCATGACCGCAACGATTACCCAAGCAGAGGAAGGTGCAGAGGATAAACAATCAGAAGAAGAAACGAAATTTAATGCCACTCCCCCCCCACCGCCATCCAATGCTCCCCCAGCGTCGGCTCCGACACCCAAATCCGCTTCCCCTTTGCTGCCTATTGTTGCCGGGATGGTCATTGTGCTTGCGATCGCGGGAATTGGCGTTGTGATCATGAACCGACCCCCTGCCCCCCAACCGCAGCCCCCTACGCAAACGCAGTGATGGCCTCTTCCAAAAACTTAGCTCCTGCTTTGAACTCAACCTGGCAACCGCAACCCACCGCCGACGGCTCTTTTACATTTTTTTCTTCGGAGTTTGGCGAAACATTCCATAGCCTTAGGGGAGCGCGTCAAGAAGCCTTTGAAAAGTTTGCGATCGCCACCGCTCTGCCCCGCAAAGCCCAAGCCTCTCATCTGCGGCTTTTGGACATCTGCTATGGTTTGGGCTACAACACTGCCGCTGCCTTAGAGGTCATTTGGCAGCACAATCCCACCTGTCAGGTCACGATCATTGGCCTAGAGCTAGATGTGGGCGTTGCCCAAGCAGCTTTAGCGGTGATGCCCCCTTGGCCAGCATCGGTTCAAGAGATTCTTGAGGGATTGGCTCAGCAACAGCGGGTGAGCATCCCACGGTGTGAGGCACGACTTTTAATTGGGGATGCCCGCCAAACGATTCAAGACCTTGTTTGCCAAGGATTCCAAGCAGATGCGATTTTTCTCGATCCCTTTTCACCCCAGCGCTGTCCGCAACTGTGGACGGTAGAGTTTCTCAGCTTAGTGGCTCAGTGTTTGGCACCGGCGGGGCATCTGGCCACCTATTGTCGTGCGGCTGCCGTTCGTTCTGCTTTGCAGGAGGCGGGTTTACACCTTGGGACACTGCCAATTGTTGCCCCCCGGCACAGCCATGAATGGGCACAGGGAACTGTGGCTCGCTGGCAACCAGATCAACTCATTCCCCTGTCGCTGATGGAACAGGAACATTTGCAAACCCGTGCGGGTATTCCCTACCGCGATCCCCACCTGCGGGATAGTGCCCAGACGATTCGATGGCGCCGCCAAGTGGAGCAGCAAACTGCTAACCGTGAGTCTACAAGTCGTTGGCGACACCGCTGGGGCATTACCTAGGGTGGGTATAGGCCACCTTGAGACTCCACAGCAGCAGCCACAACGTCATCCCAGAAATCAATGCTCCCCACAGCCAATAGGGAAGCCAGAGGTACCGTTGAAGAAGCCCGGTATCGGAAAGCTGGGGCCCCGCAATGGCATAGGTAAAAAGGTAGTCCACCTGCTGAAACGTGCTAATACAGGCCTGAACCCCAAGGAACTGAATTGAAATCCCCTTGAGCCAGCGATTCCCGCGATAGGCCACCAGCAGAATGGCAATCGCCACCAATGTCATGAAGACAATGCCAAACAGCGATCGCACCCACAGCAGCAGCGAGACTAGGATCATCATCCCTAGGGCTTTGAGACAAAGGTCTGTGGCACGATGGGAGCGGCTCGACAAAATAAAGAGACTGCCAGCGATCGCGGGTCCCAGTGGCCCACCAATGGCGACGAAGCCATGTCCTAAATTTCCCAGTAGCACCTCGCCCCCATAGCGCGCAAATCCTGAACCATTGGGATAGATGACCAATTCCCGAAAGTAGCCCCCCAACAGAATCGCCGTGAGACCATGCCCCATCTCGTGGAACCATGTGGCCAAGATTGTAAAGGGGTAGAGCAGATAGTTCCCCAAGGGAATCTGCCAAAGAAGAATTGTGGCCAGGGCAGCGATCGCCAGCAGCAATGCCGAACGGGGTTGCTCACTGGCTGAAACCTCCAGCGGCGGGGATTTGGGCTCTGGACGAAAGCCAAACATACGGCCCTAGCATTGCTTACCGCTTTGGTGCCAAAAACATGATCATATTGCGCCCTTCTTGCTTTGGTGCCTGCTGCACTTCGGCCACCGCTTGCAGGTCATTGGCCATACGGTTGAGGAGCTCTTCTGCCAAGTGGGAGTGCTGAATTTCTCGGCCTCGGAATGTCACCGTAGCCTTGACCTTGTCCCCGGCTTTGAGGAAACGCTCCGCGCGGTTGATGCAAACATTGTAATCGTGTTCTTCGATTTTGTAGCGCATCTTCACCTCCTTGACATCGGAGGTATGCTGCTTTTTGCGAGCTTCACGCGCCTTCTTTTCCTGTTCAAAGCGAAACTTGCCGTAGTCAATAATTTTGCAAACGGGTGGATCTGCCTTGTCACTGACAAGAACCAGATCAAGCTCCTTTTCGCGGGCGATCGCGATCGCCTCTTGGGACGACATAATCCCCAATTGGGAACCATCAGTATCCACCACCCGCACCCGCGGAAAACGGATGCGCTCATTAATCATCGGTTGTTCTTGCTGCGTTTTCTTGGTAAGAGCCACTGGTACCTGTACTGTCGTTGATAAAGGTTGGTGCAAGGATTGTCCTAGCCTCTAAGGTAGACCAGAAATGACCCCCTGCCCCTTGCTCTACATCTTAGCGGAGGATTGCCAATAGAAGGTATTCTCTCTGCACCCCAGATATACAAAAACTCATCATTAAAGCAGCACTCGCCATAGGTGCCTTTAGGCTAGACTGAGGGTACTTATTGCCTACGCGGGGTCACATAAGGTCTGAGGTATGGTGCAACGGCAACTGTTCACATCAGCTCTCCTAGGAAGTCTTTGCTTCCTTGCTACCGCCTGTGGTCAACCAAAGGCAAAGGCTCCCCCCCCAGCGGCCCGGGTGAAACTTGCGGCGGTTCAAACGGAAACTCTTTTGCAAACCGCTGTTTACAACGCCTCTTTGCAATCCCGTGAGTCCATCACCCTACAACCCCAAGTTTCGGGTCGAATTGCTCAAATCAATGTTCAAAACGGTCAGTTTGTCAATCAAGGTCAGCCCCTCATCCTCATTGACCCCTCAGAACAGCAAGCCGTTGTTGCCAGCAGTTTAGCCGCAATTCAATCCGCTCAAGCCAATGTAGAGAATGCCCACTCCATCCTCCGCGCCCTTGAAGCCCAGCGACGTGCCAATCTCGCCACTGTAGAGTTCAATCGGATTCAAGCGGAACGCTATACGGCGCTTTTAACGGAAGGGGCTGTTTCCAAGGAACAAGCGCAATCCTTCATCACCAGCTTTCGCACCGCCCAAGCAGCACTCCAACAAACCGAAGCCGATATTCGTGCCCAACAGGCCACCATTGCTCGCTTAGAAAAAGCCCTCCTTGCTGCCCAAGCTAACGCCCAGCAGCAGGCCATTGTCCTAAATTGGTTTCAGGTGCGCGCTCCCTTTAGTGGTGTTGTTGGCAATATTCCCCCCAAAGTAGGGGATTTTGTAACGCCCCAAACTAACCTCCTCACCCTGACCTCAAATCAACCTCTAGAGGTCTATATCCAAGTGCCCATTGAGCAGATCCCCCGCATTCGGCTGGGAACGCCGGTGGAGTTAGTCGATATCAATGGCAGTGTTGTCGGTAGGAGTTCCGTTTTTTTCATTGCCCCCAACACCACCAACAATACCCAAACCATTTTAGTTAAGGCGCTCTACAACAATACTCGGAATAATCTCCGTGCCGATCAACAAATTCAAGCCCGTATTATTCTCGATCAGCAACCGGGGATTCTGGTGCCGACGACGGCCGTCTCCAATCTTGCCGGCCAAAACTTTGTCTTTGTTGCCGAAAAAGACACCGAGGGCAAAATGATTGCCAAACAAAAGCCCATTCAAGTGGGGGCAATCCAAGGGAACAGATATCAAGTTTTTAAAGGCCTCAAACCGGGAGAGGAAATTGTTGTCTCGGGAATTCAGCGCCTGCGCGATGGTGTGCCCATTACTCCTGAGTCTTAAAA
>NZ_DVDW01000009.1:0-59061 GCF_015296045.1 Thermosynechococcus sp. M3746_W2019_013
AAGTCTGAAGAGGAGCGATCGCTACAGCCGAATGGCCAAAGCAATGACTCCAAAGGCAATGAGGAGCACGCCGCTGACTCTGGTGATCCAACTCGACCACTGCCGCAGGGCCAGTAGCTTTTGTAGGGCACCACTAAAGGTACCCACCACGATCAGGGGCACGACGTAACCTGTTGTGTAGGCCAAGAGCAAACCTGCCCCCACCCAGAGCTTTTGGGTTGTGGCCACCCACGCCAACAGCGTTGCCAAGACGGGTGTGCTGCAGGGGGCAGCAACTATGCCAAAGGTGGCCCCTAGGGTATAGGACTGCAAACCCGCAGGGACGCGATCCGGCAGTTCCTCTAGGAAGCGACTGCGGGGAAAGCTGAGGGGCAAGGCCTCGAGCAAATTTAACCCCATGAGAATGGCCACCAAACTAACCACAAGGGTTAACCCCCAGCCCACCTGACCGTAGATGCGCCCGGCCAAGGCCGCTGTCATCCCCAATACCGTTAAGGTGGTGGCAAGACCCAAGGCAAACCAAAGTGACTGGCGCAACACGGAGCCATGTTGCTTGCTGGCATAGCCGGCGATATAACCCACCGTAATCGGCAGCATGGAGAGGGTACAGGGGGTCAGACTGGTGAGCAGTCCCGCCAAAAAGACGATACCGACACTGATCACCGTTAGATCACGGAGTTGACCGGTCACCCACTGGTTGGCCCACTGTTCCAGTTGGTAGAGTCCTAGGCTGAGGCTGGCCATGGTTTTAGGGGCTAAAGGAAACGGCAGGCCCGGCAGTGACAATTACCAGTCGCTCCGGATCAATTAGCTCTCGTAGGGCTTGATTGACCTCCTCTAAGGTCACCTGCTGCAAGCGATCGCTAAACTGTTGCAATTCCTGCGGCGGTAAACCCACACTAGCATTCCCCAACAACGTCCGTGCCACCATATCCACATTCGCCAACTCCACGATATAGGTATTGCTGAGGCTACGCTTGGCCGCATCGAGTTCGGCAGCAGTGAATCCCTGGCGGCGCGCCTCCCGCAGCAGTTGCAGTGTCGCTTGAATGGCCTTGGCGGTATCTTCGGGGGCAGTTTGTAACTGAATCATAAACGGTCCGGCCTGACGACTGGCCGTAAAGAAACTGTAGATACCGTAGGTTAACCCCTGGCGATCGCGAATCTCCGTACCCAAGCGACTGGCCAGCGTATCTCCCCCGAGAATGTGATTCATCAGCATCGCGGCATAGAAGCGAGGATCCCGGCGATCGATCCCCGGTGCCCCTAAATAGGTAATGGCTTGGCTTTTACCGGCAATGACCGCATTCCGAAAGAGGGTTTGCGGGGGCGGCGAAACCGCAGGAAAGGTGAGGGAAAGGGGAGCCGTTTGGGGCTGCCAAGCGCCAAAAATGTCATTGAGGCGCGATCGCACCGCCAGGGGGTCAAAATCTCCCACGAGGGTCAAAATCGTGCGATCCGGCCTATAGGCGGCACGATAAAAGTTCAGGAGGTCTTGGCGTTGAATAGCCTGCACCGACTCCGGGGTGGCAAAGGGATGCAGCGGATGATTGGCTGGATAGAGGGTTTCCTGCAGGACACGGCGCCCCCAGCGCACCGGATCATCCGCCTCCAGACCCAGGGCTGTCAGGTAGCGCTGCTGACTCAGTTTGAACTCTGCCTCTGGGAAGGTGGCTTCCTGCAGCACCTCGCCAAGGGTGGCCAAGAGGGTGGGTAGCTCCCTAGCTAGGGCATAGCCTTCGACATCAACCCCGTCGCGAAGGGCGCTGAATTCAAGGCTAATGCCGCGATCCTCAAGGGTTTGCGCTAAGGTGAGGGCAGTTTTGGTGCGGGTACCGTTAAGCAAATTGGCGGCGGTGAGGTTGGCAACCCCCGGCTGCGTTAGCAGATCATAGCCCGTGCCAGCATCAATCCGCCCCGCCAGGGTAACCGTGGGGGTACTGCGATCCACCAGTAAGAGCACCCGCAGACCATTTTGCAGCGTTAAGGTTTCCACCCCATTGGTTTTGACCGCCGGGGCAGCCTGGGTGCTTCCTGGGGGTAAATAGGCGGCGATGGTTTGGGGATCCACAGGTTCACCGACCAGATTGTGGGCTGTGGTTTGAACCGCCGGCCGACCCGACAGCTCCACATCGACAAATTCACTGGGAATAAATTCCCCGACAATCCAGCGATCGCGCCCAAAATAGGTTTGCACCACCCGTTGCACATCGGCAGGGGTGACCTTTTCAATGGCCGCCAGGTGGCGATCGCTAAAGCGGTAATCGCCCGTGAGGGTTTCATCATTGGCCAGTTGACTAGCTTGGGCATCAATATCGCGATTGCGGAGAATAAAATTGGCCTTAAGCTGTTGTTTGGCGCGTTGCAATTCACCCAGACTGAGGGAACGCTCCGCCACTTGCTGCAAAATCTTGCCAATGGTCTGCTCAATGGTTTCAAGGGATTGATCGGGGCTGGCGATCGCCCCCATTTCAAACCAGCCCCCCTTCTGCAAGGCAGCTACGTAGGAGTAGGCCGAGCTGGCTTGCCCCGTTTCCATCAGTTCCTGATACAGGTACGAACTGCGGCCGCCACTGAGGAGCATATCCAGGACATCCAAGGCCGCTTGATCCGGATGGGTCATCCCTGGAATAGGCACCAAAATCTGGAGTAGCGGCGCACTCCCCGGTTCCCTGAGGCGAATTCGCTGGGCTGAGCCGGCCTCAGGCGGCGGCAGCGGCGGATCGATCAAAGGTTCTGGCGGCTGCGGAATTGCCCCAAAGGTTTTCTTGACCAGCTCCAGTGCCCTCGCAGGACAGACATCGCCAGCAATCACCACCACGGCATTATCGGGGCGATAGTACTGCTGATAAAAACCCCTGACTGCCGGTAGCGTCAACTGCTCCACATCACTGGCTGTTCCCCCCACTGGTAAGCCGTAGGGATGCTTGGGATAGAGGGCCGCTAGCACCGCACGACTGAGGCGATATTCAGGACTATTTTCATAGCCTTGCAGCTCCGAGATCACCACCCGCTTTTCACTTTCAAGGGCATCGGGGGTGATGAGGGTATGGCGCAGGCGATCGGCTTCAAGGATCAGCAGTGGCTCCAGTTGGTCAGCGCGCACCGTGTGGTGGTAGGCCGTCAGGTCATAGCTGGTAAAGGCATTGGAAGAACTGCCCAGGGCATAAAATAGCTGCCCAAACTGCACCGGTCGGCTTTGGGTCCCCTTAAACATCAGATGCTCTAGCTGGTGGGCAATCCCGTTTTCTCCCTTGGGTTCATGGCGAGACCCCACGCGATACCACACCTGCAAACTCACAACGGGCGCCGTGGGAATTTCCTTAATCAGAACGGTCAGGCCATTATCTAAGACCGTTTTGGTCACGCCACTACCGAGTCCTTCTACCATGGCCAGGGGAAAAATTACAGCTAAACTGGTACTCAAGAGCATCAAGCCAACAAATAAGAAGATTCTAACGAATTTTGGAGTGAGCCCTAGGATCATTGTTTCACTGAATTGCCTTTTAATTGCCTTGGGGGGCGATCGCGCTCCCAGAAGTCCTCATCGCCGCAGAAAGACTCGCCAGAACCACCCCTGATGCTGCCGCCATCATGATTGTTGTTATTGTTGTTGCGATTGTCGTTTCATCGTTGTTGCCATCCACACCAGGCGATCGCACAGATAGACTTCAAACTTGTACCCTTGCCAACTCACTTCCATCACCTTGGAGCTTGGGCAAGTCCGTCTGAAGATGAGGAAGAAAAGTACATCTGTTTGCTTTCGGCACATCTGCGCCCCAGGCCAGCCACTCTCTAAGGACCTTGGCTTGAAATTCCTGATCACCCATCTGCTAGTTGCCCCGCAGGTTCTCTCTATCTTGAATGAATCTTGGCAGAGCGGGTGAAAAAAACGCCTAGGGCACAAAGCGCAGGAATTTTTTCTTGCCCACCTGCAGCACTTGGTTGACGTAGGGTTCTGGCGCGGTGAGGGTAAAATCCACATCGGTAATTTTCTCACTGTTGAGCCGGACACCACCCCCTTGGATTTGCCGCCGTGCTTCGCTGCTGCTGGGGCAGAGCTTGGTGTGACTGAGCACGTAGGTTAGCTTTACAGGAAACTGAAACTCGCCAAGGGAATACTCTGGAATTGATCCCGCCTGTGCCGTTTGCCCTTGGGTGACGATCGCCGCTAGTTCTGCTTGGGTTTGCAGGGCCAGCTCTCGCCCATGGTATTGACTGACCACTTCTAGGGCTAAGGCCTTCTGGCGATCGCGAGGATGAGCGGGCAAACTGTCCAAAGGCAAATCCGTAAGCAACTCAATGTACTGGTTCACCAAAGCATCGGGAATTTTTTCAAGCTTGGAGTACATACTGGCTGCCGACTCCGTGAGCGCCACATAGTTGCCAAGGGACTTGGACATTTTCTGTACCCCATCCGTACCCACTAGGATCGGCATCAGCAGGCCAAATTGCACGGTTGGCAAACGAAAGTGACGCTGTAAATCGCGACCGACGGCAATATTAAACTTTTGATCGGTTCCCCCCAATTCCACATCTGCGGCCACCGCCACCGAATCATAGCCCTGCATCAGCGGATAGAGAAACTCATGGAGAAAAATAGGCGTTTCCTTGGCGTAACGTTCCGCAAATCCCTCCTTGGCCAGCATTTGGCCCACGGTCATCGTTCCTAAAAGCTCAAGCACTTTGCGCAGATCCAGTTTGGCAAGCCACTCTGAGTTGTAGCGAATTTCTAAGCGGCCGGGGGTCTCAAAATCCAAAATCGGCCTCACCTGTTCAAGGTAGGTTTGCACATTGGCTGCTACCTCCTCAGGGCTGAGTTGTTTGCGTACTTCCGACTTCCCCGTGGGATCGCCAATTTGAGCCGTAAAGTCACCAATAATCAGCACGGCACAGTGCCCCGCATCCTGAAACTGGCGCAGCTTGCGCAGGACAATGCTATGACCGAGGTGAATTTCACTGCCGGTAGGATCAATGCCAAACTTAATTCGGAGCGGGCGTTGCGTTTGCCGCAAATAGGCCCAGAGATTTTGCTCGGGTTTGGCGGAATCAGGGACATGGGGGAACGTTTCCACAACGCCGCGCTGGAGCCGTGCAATGGTGGCCTCAAGGTCTGAAGACATCATTTGATTGGGCATTTATGGGCATTTATTGGGGTGAGGACATTTTCTGGTCTAGGATGGCTATGATAGCAATCAATGGCGATCGCGCGGCAATTTTGCCATTCCCGACTTTTATCCAAATAAAAAATCGTATACGAAGCAAAAAATAATAGGCCTGAGGCAGCGATTATCGTGTCCACCACTACCCTTGGCAAACATCCCTCCCAAACCCGCCCCCAAGATGAAAACTTCTGGCGTGGGGTACTGCGAATTGCTAACCGCACCTTCCTGGTGGGGATGACCCTTGGGTGTGCGGCTATTGGAGGTGGCCTGTTGGGCCTAGCGATTAGCTTTCGGAATCTTCCGGATGTGCGATCGCTACGGGGCTATGTCCCCACTGAAACCACCCACATTTACGATGCCAAGGGCACACTCCTTGTGAGCCTTCACGATGAAGAAAACCGCGAAGTCGTTTCCCTAAACGAAATTTCCCCCAATCTGAAGCTGGCTGTGCTGGCGATCGAAGACAGCAGTTTCTACCAGCATCGCGGTATTAATCCCATTGGTATTGCCCGTGCCTTGATGGTCAACCTTACCTCTGGGCGTACCGTGCAGGGCGGCTCTACCCTGACGATGCAATTGGTTAAAAATCTCTTTTTGTCTCGCGATCGCTCCATCAGCCGTAAAGTAGCTGAGGCTGTTTTGGCCATGCGCCTCGAGCAGATCTTCAGCAAAGACGAAATTTTGGAGATGTACCTCAATCAGGTCTATTGGGGACATAACACCTACGGCGTGCAAACTGCAGCCCAAAGCTACTTCAAAAAAAATGCCGCAGATCTCACGCTTGCCGAAGCCGCGATGATGGCTGGGATTATTCAAGCTCCAGAAGCCTATAGCCCCTTTGTGGATTTTGATCTCGCCAAGGAACGGCAGCAATTGGTGCTGGAGCGGATGGTGGAGTTGGGTTGGATTACCCCCCAAGAGGCTGCTGCCGCTGCCCAAGAACCCATCAAGCTGGGGGAAATTACCTCCTTCCAGCGCAGTCGTAGCCCTTGGATTACCGATGCTGTGTTGCAGGAGTTGACCCGCCAATTTGGCCGTGAAGCTGTCATTCGCGGTGGCATGCGGGTGCAAAGCAGCCTTGATCTCAAAATGCAAAAAATGGCGGAAGATGCCATCCGACGGGGATATGAAAGCCTGCAAGCCAGTGGTGTGCGTGCAGATCAGTTAGCTTTAGCTGCCGTGGATCCGCGTACCCACTATGTCAAAGCGCTGGTGGGGGGAGTAGACTACAGCCGCAGTCAATTTAATCGAGCTACCCAAGCCCTGCGCCAGCCGGGATCTGCTTTTAAGCCCTTTGTCTATTATGCCGCCTATGCCAGTGGCAAATATACCCCCGATTCAATCATTAGCGACTCGCCAGTGCGGTACCGGGATGGGGACGGATGGTATGTGCCTCGCAACTACGATGGCTCATTTATGGGTGGAATGTCTATGCGCCTGGCCTTGGCCATGTCCCGCAATATTCCCGCAATTGTCCTTGGCCAAGAGGTCGGCATTGAGCGCGTAATTGAAATTTGCCGTACCCTTGGCATTACCAGTCCAATGCTGCCGGTGGTTTCCCTGCCCTTGGGAGCGGTGGATCTCACCCCCTTGGAAATGGCCGCTGCCTATGCCACATTCGCCAATAATGGCTGGCAATCTCCCACGACAACAATTATTCAAGTCACCGATAACAACGGTCATTTGCTGTTGGATCACACACCGCGCCCCAAACTCGTGCTTGATCCTTGGGCTGCCGCCGCCCTAAATAACACAATGCAGAGTGTGATCACCAGTGGCACAGGGACAGCAGCCAACATTGGCCGGCCTGCCGCAGGAAAAACAGGCACCACCTCTTCTGAGCGGGATATTTGGTTTGTTGGTTATGTGCCGCAACTCTCGGCGGCTGTTTGGGCAGGGAATGACAACTATGCGCCCTTGGGGCAGGGGGCAACGGGGGGTGGTTTTATGGCACCCATTTGGCGAGATTTTATGGCTCAGGCCCTCAAGGATGTGCCTGTGGAGGACTTTACCCCGATGTCGAAGTTCCAGCGACCCAAGCCGCAGCGGCAAAAAAATTAACTCTGCTGGTGCAATTCCCGATCCCCCATAGGGTGAAGCGGTTCAGGGATTGAGCTTGGCATTGGCGGAGGCCGCGTAGGTTATGGGGGCTGGTTGGGCGTTGCAACTCATTGGCAAAAAGTCTAGTAAAACCATTGTAATTATTCTCAATAAGCTCTGGTTGTTGCAAATGCCACTTGTTGTCGGCTATCATGCAAACCAATACCGGCAGATCAAGCGAATCTCCTATGCCACTTTATACAGCAGCAGCCTTGAAGGCGGAACTGAATGAGAAGGGTTGGCGGTTGACGCCACAGCGAGAAACCATTCTCAATATCTTCCAAAATCTGCCTAAGGGCAATCACCTAAGTGCTGAGGACCTGCACCATGAGCTGCGCAAACAGGGACACTCCATTAGTTTATCCACCGTTTATCGTACCGTGAAGTTGATGTCACGGATGGGTATTCTGCGGGAGTTGGAACTTGCTGAGGGACACAAGCACTACGAATTAAATACCATGTCTCCGCATCACCATCACCACATGGTGTGTGTACAATGCAACCACACGATTGAGTTTGATAATGACTCCATTCTCAAGCAGGCCTTGAAGCAAACGGAGAAATATGGTCTGCAACTGATTGATTGCCAACTGACGATCTATACCATTTGTCCAGAGGCGCTGCGGCGCGGTTACCCGGGACTGCCGGAAAACTGGGTCTGTAGTCGCGCGATCGCCCACGGGACGGAACCCCCCTCGCGGGGTAAATAGGGGATGTTACGGCCTCTAGGGATTGCCCTTGTTTTAATCCCTAACATTCTGGGGGTGGAGTTTCCCCATGGGCAGATGGCCTTTGATCAGCCCCCTGTTTGTGTTGAAGTTGTTCTTGAAGCCCATACCCACTATCCTCAAGTGTGGCTCAGGAATACCACCTACAACTTCGTTGTTCGGATACCGACCACCGCAGGGGACCCCCTTGCCCGTCTTGAGATTCAGCAACCGCCGGGCATTGAGACCATTTACTGGTTGCCCCAACGCCTTTGTGCTTTTATGGGCGATCGCGCCTTGGGTCAAAATATCGCTACGGGTGGCTTGCAATTTTACCGCAATTCTAATTTTTTGCTAACGTGACCGCTGTTGCAACATTACCGCCTCCCCTGCAGCCGGGCGATCGCCTTGCCGTCGCCTTTCCCAGTGGTGTTCTGCGCCAAGGAGAACCTTTTTGGCAGGGGGTGGCCTGTTGGCAAGCCCAGGGCTATGAGGTCATTGTTAATGAGGCTGACTTTGCAGGCTGGGGCTACCTTGCGGGTTCTGATCAACAGCGGCGCGATCGCCTACGGCACTTATTGCAAGATAATTCTATTAAGGGTATTCTCTGCGGGCGAGGGGGATTTGGGGCAACTCGTCTGTTGGAGCAGTGGCAGTGGCCTTCAGCACCCCCAAAGTGGCTAATTGGTTTTTCAGATATTACGGCTCTTCTGTGGAGCTATGCGGCCCAAGGGGTGGCCGGCGTCCATGGTCCAGTCCTCACCACACTGGCGCAAGAGCCCCTTTGGAGTCAGCGGCGTCTTTTTGATCTGGTCCAGGGCAAGCCCCTAGAGCCCCTATGGGGAAGCGGTTGGGGGGGCGGTGTGGTGCAGGGGCGCCTCTTAGTGGGAAATTTAACGGTCGCAACTCATTTACTGGCCACACCTGATTGCCCGCCTTTTGAGCATGTGATCTTGGCCCTAGAGGATGTGGGTGAAGCCCCCTATCGCATTGACCGTATGCTGACGCAGTGGCGCCGTAGTGGAGCGTTGTATCAGATCAAGGGGATTGCCCTTGGCCGTTTTAGTCGTTGTGAGGATCCCACCACGCAACCGAATTTTCGGCTGATTGAGGTTTTGGGCGATCGCTTGGGGGATTTGGGAATTCCCATTGTTAGTGACTTGCCGTTTGGCCATGAGGGGGTCAATGCCACATTACCAGTGGGGGTGGCGGCTGAGCTAGATGGCGATCGCGGTTCTTTGCGGCTATTACTCTGACAAGCTGACAACAAGTAAATCACAAGCTGACAAGGCATCGAAATACCCGATGCGCCGCTGTTAAGGGGGGCCAAAACTAATCGAACCTATAAGCACAAGCCGATCGCGAGTAAACAATGAAATGAAAATCTGAGTGATAAGATATGGGGGATTCCATCAAGGCACGTAAAGAGTTATGGATTTGGTGACACTGGCTGGACAGCTCAATGCAGGCACCATTTTGCCGGAAACCATCGTGATTGTGGCGCTGCTTGTCGTCCTGTTGGCAGATTTGATTCAGGGACGTCAGGCCGATCGCTGGACACCCTACTTTGCAATTGTTGGTTTAGGGGGGGCGATCGCCACGATGATTCCCCTGTGGACTCAGCCCGCAACCGTCAGTTTCTTTGGCAGCTTTATTTCCGATCACCTCAGCCTCTTCTTCCGGGGACTGATTGCCCTCTCCGCTTTGGGCACGATTCTCATGTCCATTCGTTATGTTGAGCAAACGGGCAGTTCCCTCGGCGAATTTATGACAATTCTGTTGACGGCCACAGTGGGTGGCATGTTCATTGCCGGTGCCCAAGAACTGGTGTTTATCTTTGTGGCCCTAGAAACCCTGAGTATTGCCTCCTATCTGCTCACAGGCTATACAAAGCGCGATAGCCGCTCCAACGAAGCCGCCTTGAAATATCTCCTGATTGGTGCGGCCAGTTCTGCCATTTTCCTCTATGGCTCATCGCTACTGTACGGCCTTTCCGGTGGGCACACGCAACTGCCAGCCATTGCCCAAGCCCTGTCCTCCGAATCCTTGGGCCTTGTCGTGGCCTTAGTGTTTGTTATTGCCGGCATTAGTTTCAAAATTTCCGCAGTACCCTTTCACCAATGGACGCCCGATGTCTATGAGGGTGCCCCTACCCCTGTGGTTGCCTTTCTTTCGGTGGGTTCCAAAGCCGCTGGCTTTGCCCTTGCCATTCGCTTTTTGACCTTGGCCTTCCCCAGTGTCACCGATCAGTGGCAACTCATCTTTACGGTGCTGGCGATCCTAAGCATGATTCTCGGCAATGTGGTGGCACTCGCCCAAACCAGTATGAAGCGGATGCTCGCCTACTCCTCCATTGGTCAGGCGGGGTTTGTGATGATTGGTTTTGTCGTGGGCACTGAGGCAGGCTATGCCAGTATGCTTTTTTACTTGCTGGTGTACCTCTTCATGAACCTTGGTGCCTTTACCTGTGTGATTCTGTTCTCCCTGCGCACCGGCACCGATCAAATTAGTGAGTATGCGGGCCTCTATCAAAAAGACCCCCTCCTGACCCTCGGCCTGAGCCTATGTTTGCTCTCTCTGGGGGGGATTCCGCCCCTGGCGGGCTTCTTTGGTAAGATTTACCTCTTCTGGGCCGGTTGGCAAGCAGGTGCCTATGGTCTGGTGCTGCTGGGTCTATTGACCAGTGTGATCTCCATTTACTACTACATCCGCGTTGTCAAGATGATGGTGGTCAAGGAGCCCCAAGAAATGTCAGAGGCGGTGCGCAACTATCCCGCAGTCTCTTGGTCAAGTTTTGGTCTGCGACCTTTGCAGGTGGGTTTGGTAATGACGGTGATTGCCACCTCCTTAGCGGGCATCTTGGCCAATCCCCTCTTCAACTTGGTGAATACGGCAGTATTGGATGTGCCCCAACTGGCTAATCAACCAAGGGTTATGGCGGTCACTTACCAAACTCTAGCGCCGGCAGGCAAATCTTAAGGATGATTTCAATTCCGATCCCCCATCTATCCTCCTAGAATCAGGGTAAAACCATGCTAGGACAAGTCACAGTGGTGGAATTGGCGCAACGCCTAGCCACAGAGGCGGATACCTTGCAACTCATTGATGTGCGGGAACCCGAGGAGTGGGCGATCGCCCATCTTCCTCACTTTACGCCTTTGCCCTTGAGCGCGTTTCCCCAATGGTCGCCCCAAATTTGTCAGCTCTTTGATCCAGACCGGGAAACCTTGGTGCTCTGCCACCATGGTGTACGCTCTGCCCAGATGGGGCACTGGTTAATTCAGCAGGGGTTTCGCAATGTCAAGAATATTGTTGGTGGAATTGATGCCTATGCTGCGGTAGTGGATCCAACCCTTCCCCGTTACTAGTGGATAATTTGGGAGAGTTTTCATGACGTTGAGAGTCGGTATTAATGGCTTTGGCCGCATTGGCCGCTTGGTGCTACGGGCGGGTCTTGCCTACGACAATATTCAGTTTGTTGGCATTAACGATCTCGTGCCTGCGGATAACCTAGCCTATCTCTTTAAGTACGATTCCACCCATGGCATCTATCCAGGTACCGTCAAGGCCACAGCGGAGGGTATTGAAATTGATGGTAAGTTCATTCCCTGTACGGCCATTCGCAATCCAGCAGAACTGCCCTGGGAATCCGTTGGTGCAGACTATATCGTTGAGTCCACCGGGTTATTTACGGGCTATGAGGGGGCGGCTCAGCATTTACAAGCTGGTGCCAAACGAGTGGTGATTTCAGCCCCCACTAAGGATGCCGATAAGGTGAAAACAATTGTTGTCGGTGTTAACCATGATACCTTTGACCCGTCGAGCGATCGCATTGTCTCCAATGCCAGTTGCACAACCAATTGCTTAGCCCCCGTTGCTAAGGTGTTGCACGCAAGCTTTGGCTTAGCAGAGGGCTTGATGACCACCGTGCACTCCGTCACTGCTACCCAGCCCACCGTGGATGGCCCCAGCAAAAAGGATTGGCGTGGCGGCCGTGGCGCTGGCCAAAATATTATTCCGGCTTCTACAGGAGCCGCCAAGGCAGTAACGCTGGTGTTGCCCGAACTTAAGGGCAAGTTGACCGGGATGGCCTTTCGTGTTCCCACCCCCGATGTCTCTGTGGTGGATTTGACCTTCAAAACCGAGAAGGCTACAAGCTATGGGGAGATTTGTGCGGCAATGAAGGCGGCGGCTGAGGGGGAACTCAAGGGTATTCTCGGCTATACGGAAGAAGCGGTTGTCTCCAGTGATTTTATCGGGGATGGCCGCTCCAGTATCTTTGATGCTACGGCGGGGATTCAACTCAATGCCAATTTCTTTAAGGTGGTGGCCTGGTATGACAATGAGTGGGGCTATTCCTGCCGGGTGGTGGATCTGCTCAAATTGATGGCCGCAAAGGATGGTCTGCTCTAGCGACCCAAGTCATGGAGGCTGTGGATGACTTCGCAGCAATGCTGAGTGACCGCTTCTAGGGCAGGGCGATCGCCCGAAGCGGGCGGTGGAAGGGGTGCACCAATGCGCACCGTAATTGGAACCGGTCGCGGCAACGTCCCTTTCTTGAGAATCTCCTGGGTGCCCCAAAGGCAAACGGGCAACAGGGGTGCTTGCGCTTTGGCTGCAATCAACGCTGCTCCTAGTTTCGGGTCATAAATACGGCCATCCTTAGTGCGGGTGCCCTCCAAAAAGACTCCTACTGCCCAACCCTGTTCTAGGGCTTTGAGGGCAGCCTGCAATGCCCGCCGATCGCCCGCGCCTCGCTTCACAGGATAGGCGCCATACCACCTAATCAATGTTCGAAAAATGGGAATGTGGAACAATTCCTCCTTAGCCATCCAGGCCACAGGTCGGCGCACACAGTTGGAGATGAGGGGCGGATCAAAGTAGCTGGCATGATTGGCTACCACCACTAGTGGTCCTCGCAGCGGTACCTGGTGGGCACCATAGATGCGCCCCCGAAAATAGGTGTGCAGGAGTGGACTCACCACTGACCATTTGAAGAGATGGTAGAGGAGCAGGCTGATCAGCGGCTCGCGATCGCGACTCACACCAGGCTCTCCAAACTGGCGATCGTTGCCACACCTCTGACATTGATCTCTGGGGTGGTGCGCTTGACCAAGCCAGCTAAGACATTACCGGGACCAATCTCCAGGGCTTGGGTCACTCCCGCCGCCGCCAGGGCATGGCAAGTGTCTACCCAACGCACAGAACCCGTCATTTGGGATCGCAACCGTGCCTTGATCAGCGCTGCATCCGTTGTTGGTTCGGGTTCGACATTGTTCAGGACAGGAAAGACAGCCGCTTGAAACTGGCACTCATCCAACAGTGTGGCAAAAGTTGCCGCGGCCGTCGCCATAAAGGGGGAATGAAAGGCCCCACTGACATTCAAAGGAACCGCCCGTTTGACTTTTATCTTTGCCAGTAGGGCTTCAACGGCCTCGGGCAGCCCCGAAATCACCACTTGTCCTGGATGATTATCATTGGCCAGAACCACATTGGGGGTGCTGGCGATCGCCTGCTGCAACTCCTGGCGGTCAAAGCCAATCAAGGCCACCATCTTGCCTCCACCGGCGGCATTCATCAGTGCGGCGCGCCGCTGCACCAATTTGAGTCCCGTTTCAAAATCAAAGACTTCTGCCGCATAGAGGGCAACATATTCACCGAGACTATGTCCTGCCACGAAGTCCGCCTTAGCTCCCCGTTCCTTGAGGGCATCCACCAGTAGGCTCTCGACGAGAAACAAACTGGGCTGGGTATAGAGCGTTTGATCTAAATTGCCAATGCAACCTGCACAGCAGTCAATGACCGACCACCCTAAAATGGCCGCTGCCTGTTGGCACCGCTCCTTGGCTGGGGGATAGGCTGTCAGCAAATCCGCCATCATTTCTGGATGTTGCGACCCTTGGCCGGGAAATAACCACGCTGTCTTTGTCATCGGCAGTGCTCAACTCAAACCGCAATCTACTTTACCCGATTTGGGAGGTCCGTTATACTAGAAAATTGTCAAGAAAAACCCACCCCTTCTATCTCCATAGGCTGACATGATTAAACTGCGTCTCAAACGCTACGGTAAAAAGCGGAACGCCACCTATCGTATTGTGGCCATGAATAATACCGATCGCCGCGATGGGCGTGCCCTTGAAGAATTGGGCTTTTACGATCCAATCCATGATGAAGTGCGCCTCAACGAAGAGGCTATCAAGCGGCGTTTGGCGCAGGGTGCACAACCCACAGATACGGTGCGGCGGCTCTTTGTCAAGGCGAATCTTCTCCCCGAAACTGCCCAAAAATAGGCAATGACTGAGTCGGCTGCCCCCAACTACGCTGCCTTGATTCGCTTCCTGCTTGAACCCTTTATGGAAGCACCAGAAACCCTGCGGCTCCATGCAGAATTTTCCCCTGCTAATTCTCGCATTTGGGTACGTCTTGCCTTTGCTGGCGAGGATAAAGGCCGGGTTTATGGTCGTGGCGGTCGCAATCTCCAGGCCATTCGAGCGGTTTTACAGGCTGCTGCCCAAGCCGCTGGTCAGCAGGTTTACTTAGATGTTTATGACGCTGCCAAAAGTACGCCTAAAATAGATCATCAAAGGAGCGATCGCCCACGGCGCTCCCGTCGTCGTTTTTATCCATCATCAAGGAGGCAAAGTTAGCGCGTGGCTGAAGTCCGTTTAGGTGAAAACGAATCCATTGAGTCCGCCCTACGGCGATTCAAGAAAAAAATCCAAAAAGCAGGTATTCTGTCGGAAGTCAAGCGGCGTGAACGTTACGAAAAACCCAGCCTGCGCCGCAAACGCAAACAGGAGGCCGCCCGCAAGCGCAATCGCTAAGTTTAGGGTATGACCACGAGGGAAAGCCTCACCATTGACCTCCACAGCATTGAGAGTGCGATCGCCCTTGTCGGTGAGCAAGAAGCCAACCTGCGCATCTTTGCCGCCCAAACAGGGGCGACCCTTGTTTTAAGGGGACGGGATCTCTACATCACTGGCACCCCTGCTCAAATCCAACTCTGCCAACAACTCATTCAAGACCTCAGTACCCTCTGGCGGGAGGGGCGTCCTGTGTCGGGGGTGGATATTCTCACGGTCCGCCATGCCTACGATACTCAGCAGCGGGAAGCCCTCCAAGAGCTGCAACAGGATATTCTAGCTCGCACCCGCCGCGGTGACATTATTCGCGCTAAAACCTTTCGCCAGCGCCAGTACGTTCAAGCAATTCGTAGCCACACCCTCACCTTTGGCATTGGGCCCGCGGGCACCGGCAAAACTTTCTTGGCCACGGTCCTAGCGGTCCAAGCCCTACTGGCGGGCACCTATGAGCGGTTAATTCTAACACGGCCTGCAGTGGAAGCGGGTGAGCGGCTTGGCTTTCTGCCAGGAGATCTACAGCAAAAAATTGATCCCTATCTGCGCCCCCTCTACGATGCCCTCTACGAGCTAGTAGAGCCGGAGAAAATTGGCAACCTGATGGAGCGGGGCGTGATTGAAGTAGCCCCCTTGGCCTATATGCGGGGGCGTACGCTGAATAATGCCTTTGTCATCCTCGACGAGGCTCAGAACACCACTCCTGCCCAGATGAAAATGGTGTTGACCCGTATTGGTTTTAACTCCTGCTTGGTGGTGACCGGGGACTTGACGCAAACCGATCTACCAGAACATCAAACCTCTGGCCTCAGTGTGGCTACGAAAATTCTCAAGGATGTCGAGGGGATCGCATTTTGTTATCTAACCAAGGGGGATGTAATTCGCCATCCCCTTGTCGAGCGGATTATTGATGCCTACGATCGCCATGAGCAGGCCTTGTGCCCTAAGCCAAAAGATCGCGCATCTGAGCATAGCGATCGCTCACCCAAGGCCAATTAACCACCTGCCACCAAGCCTCTAGGTACTGATCGCGACGGTTGCGATAGGTCAGGTAGTAAGCATGTTCCCACAGATCATTGCCCAAGAGGGGCACTTGCCCTTGCATCAGCGGAGAATCTTGGTTTAGCGTGGTGGTAATGGTCAAATTCCCTTGGGGCGTAAGCACAAGCCAGACCCAGCCACTGCCAAAGTGCTGCAGACCTGCCTGCTGAAACTGGGTTTGAAACTCTGGAAACGAGCCAAAAGTGTCTTCTATTGCTATGGCGAGGTCCCCCGTGGGCTCACCGCCGCCATTCGGTGCCATACTTTGCCAAAAGAGGGAATGGTTAGCATGGCCACCGCCGTGGTTGCGCACAGTTTCTTGGATAGCGGTGGGGAGTTGGTGAAGGTGGGGCAGGAGTTCTTCGATGGCCAGCCCGTGCCATTGACGGTAGGGTGTCAGTGCCTTGTTGAGAGTGTTGACATAGGCTGCATGGTGTTTGTCGTGGTGCAGACGCATTGTCTCTGCATCAATCACTGGCTCTAGGGCCTCGTAGTCATAGGGCAAAGGCGGCAGCGTATAAATTTCTGATGGCTCACCTGCCGCCACGGCTGGGCGCGATCGCAACCACAGTGCAGCAGCACTGCCGACTAGGAGGCTGAGGGTTTGACGACGGGTTAGGCGCATAACGAGTACGTGAAATGTTCCCGCTAATAGTCTAAGCCCCTCGGAATTATTCTTGGCGCAGCAGGAGTTGTTGGGCTTGGCTGGGAGTCAGGCGTTGGCCATCCAGCTCAATTTGTAGCACCTTGTCGGAGGATGGTTGCAGTGTGGTACTGCCCTGGCGGTGGTCTTTAGAACGCCCCTGATTTTGCCAAAGGCGGTTCATTTCTGAGGATGCAAAGCCAGTGGTCGGGGAAATGGGATTAAAGAGCGGGGGCAGAGGAGTGGCCAACGTGGCAAGGGGGTAGAATATCGCCGTCAGCGCTACGCTCATCCGCAGTAGACGGGTCATCAATCAATACCTCCTAGGAGCGATCGCAAGGGGAATTTCCCCTACCTACATCTTAGAAGCTCTTGGAAACTGCAAAATCCTTGCCCTGGAGAACTATCTTGGCGGCGCGTCTGGCTAATGTGAACTGAAATGCTGTAGCTAGATGACAATAGATGCAAGCAAAAATTCACGAGGTAAGTGAGGTTTGCAATGAAGCGCTTACCCATAGAAAAAAAATTGTGGTGCAGCCCCATATCCCCTACTTGATTCGCGAGCGGAAGCAAGGTGGAGAAAGAGGTCCGTCCCACACATTGGTGACTTAGGCAGCGCGTTTGACCAAGGAGCGAATGACGTTGTCTTTCATCATCAATAGGCGAGAGGCTTGCAACAGTAGCTCACGAGCTTCCTGAAGGCTCATGGCACTCACTTGCTCCTCCATGACCCGCATTTGAAACTCCTGTTCAAAGCTGAGGTCAACATTCAGTTCGGGGAAGCGTTGCTCCATAGAACGTACTCCTTATTCCATGTCATCGGGTATAGGTGTTAAAAAATATAACAAACACATTGACAAAGTTGCCACTCAATGGATATCACCTGCGCAAAGGATAAAATGTTCAGTATGAACGATTTCACGAAATTCTTGATCCGTTTCATAAATGAGACCTGATAGACTGAGCTAAAATTCAAGTTCAATGATGAGGACGGCAAGATGCGGTTGGCAGATGTCGCCGAACGGTTTGGGGCAACCCTCGACTGTCCAGAGCAAGGCGATCGCCCGGTGTTGGGGGTAGCCCCCCTAGAAACAGCAACAGCAACGGATATTTCTTTTCTGGCCAATCCTAAGTACACCGCCCTGTTGCAGATCACCCAAGCGGCTGCTGTGTTTGTGCGTCCCGACTTTCAAGGGGAGGCGGCCTGTCCTCTGCTGCGGGTGCCCCATCCCTACCTTGCCTTTGCCAAGTGTATTGAATGGTTTTACCCGCAACCCAAACCTGCCGCCAAAATTCACCCGACAGCAATTCTGGGAGCTGATGTGGTTTTGGGAGCTGAGGTCACGATTGGTGCTTATACGGTGATTGGCGATCGCGTCCGCATTGGCGATCGCACGGTCATTGATAGCCATTGCACCCTTTACGACGATGTGGTCATTGGCTCAGACTGTCGTATCTACAGCCACTGTGCCCTGCGGGAGCGAGTGCAACTGGGCGATCGCGTCATCTTGCAAAACAGCGTGGTTTTAGGGAGTGATGGCTTTGGCTATGTCCCCCTGGCGGATGGTCGTCACTACAAAATTCCCCAAGTGGGCACCGTGGTCATTGGCAATGATGTGGAAATTGGTGCTGGCACAACGATTGATCGCGCCACCCTTGGAGAGACCACCGTGGCAAATGGCACAAAAATTGACAACCTGACGATGGTGGCTCACAACTGCACCATTGGTGAAAATGCCATTCTCTGTGCCCAAGTGGGGTTGGCAGGCTCGACCCACATTGGTAATCACGTGGTCTTGGCTGGGCAGGTGGGGGCAGCGGGTCATTTGACCATTGGCGATCGCACTGTTGTCTCCGCCAAATCCGGCATTAGTAGCTCGGTACCGCCAGATAGCCGCATGGGGGGGATCCCGGCGATGGATCAAACCCTCTACCTCAAGGTCTCAGCCGCAGTGAAGCAATTGCCAGAGCTCCTCAAGCGAGTGCGCAAATTGGAAGCTAAGGTGGGCGAATAGCATCGATACTCTAGCCACCCTCTATAGTGGAATTAAGGACTAGCGTTGCCCTGTCTAGCCCTTATCAGAGGGTGAGGGAAAATGAGTCACATCAATCTGCGGCACTAAGTCTATGACTCCTCCAGCGGCAATTCGATTACTGCCCAGCGATCAAAAACTGTTCCAAGACCTCCTTGGCTATCATGAACTCACAACCAAGGCAGAAAGACAGGCGGCCTTGATCTCCTTGCTTCAGCGCGATCGCGCCCAAGTCATTGTCAAAAGTCTTGCCCAAGCTGCCTTTCCCCAAACCGCCTTTAATGTTGCTCTTTGGATGCTCAACCATGACTTGGTGACACTCGATTGGCTCTACGACATCACCTACCGCATTTCAACCCAAGGCTGCCAAGAAACGATTGATCTGAGGTTGCTCTACACGAGCCTCCAACACTTAAGTCCGGGGGATGCCGCCATTGTTCTAGGCCAAACCGATGCTGCCCTTAAGGCCATTCGTCTGGATGACTTAGACCTAGCCACCTTAATTACGACATTGGAACCGGGGATGGCCATTAGTTTGCTCTCTTGGTTTGTCACCTTCAAGAAAATTACGACAGTGGATCTAGAGTACATCAGTCAAATCGTCCAGAAGGTAAAACCGACTGCCGCGCCGCCCCAAGAGACCACTGAGATCCACTCTCAGCCCCTTGTCCCTGAGCCCCATATCATTGAACTCACCCTCGAAGACAAATTGCTAGAGTTAAATTTGCAATTGGGAGGCACAGAAACAGAAATCCTACCTAAGGTTTTGGATCGCTTTTTGTTTCGGCGTACCCGCGAAGATAAGGTGGTCTATCGTCCCAATACACAGGTGGTACGCCTAGCCTGCGTCGGCGGAGAGCGCCGCGACATTCCAGTGCCAGTGCGCAGTGCCAAAACGTGGCCACCGGGAGTCTATGTGATCTATCGCGAGCAGGAGTCCCTTCAACTGATGCGCTTGCCGGATAATGAGTTCTACGAAATTTTGCCCTTTGGGCCTGATCCCTATCTGCGTGCCGAAACGATCGCCCGCCTGGTCAAGGAAGGACAGCCCTAGCTATAGACAGGCAGTGTGAAGTGGAAGCAACTGCCTTTCCCCGGTTGGGAGTCCACCCAAATCTGGCCATAGTGCATGCGAATAATCTGGCGGCAAAGGGCAAGGCCAATGCCATAGCCTTCAATGGCGCGATCGCGATCGAGGCGAACCGTTTCGCCAAAAATTTTCTCCTGCTGTTCAATGGGAATACCCGGGCCGGTGTCACAGACGGTAACTTGCACCTTTTGGGTCATGCGATGAAAAGCACTCAGGTGAATTTTGCCCCCTGCGGGAGTGTATTTACAGGCATTGTCCAGTAGGTTGACCAGCACCTGACGAATGCGACTGCCATCGCCATAGACCAAAGGTAAATCCAAAGGAATATCGGTGGTAAAGTGCTGCTTTTTACGCTCAAAATTTAAGCGGACCTCCTCAGCGGTTTCTTGGCACAGTTTTCGCAAATCCAGTTGCCGTGCTATAACTTGCAGCTTGTCCTGCGGGCCGCGGGCCGCCAAGAGTAGGTCCGTAATTAGTTGTCCCATGACTTGAGTTTGGCCGCGGGCATGGTGAAACAGCCGCTGCACCTCTTCAAGATTGAGTTTCTGGCACATCTCCTCCTGAAGGTTGGACTCTAGGGTTTCAAGGGCAATCCCAACAGCAGTGAGGGGGTTACGCAACTCATGAGCCAGCAAGCCAATAATCCGATCTTTGAATTGCAGTTGTTCGGCCAGGTGATCGCGTTCTTGACGCAGTTGAAACAGCTCATCCTTAAGGCGGCTGAGTTCTATAGAGCAATCTGACTGCTCCGCTGCCGACTTTTGCATATCTGCCTGTAGGCAAAGGGCCACTTCCCGCTGCCAGCGCGGCCACCAATAGTCCACCTTTTGCAGGAGCTTACGACCCGCGAGGGTTTGGCGCGGCTCAGGACGGACTTTAATCAAGGCAGGCGTGGCAACTAGCTTATACTCCTCTAGGAGGTAGGGTTGCTCACCAATGGGCACCACTTTTAGTTCAAAGCTAAAGTTCGAGGGCAGTTGCTGAATGTGAGCTTGAATGGCAGCGGTTTCCTCTTCATCGCCCGGACGATTGGCAACAAACAGGAGCAAACTGAGCGGCGGTGTCGTTTCTTGGGGAGAACTGGCATCCGCAGACGCTTTCATTGAATCACCGGCGAGTATTCTTAAGGGCAGTGAATTGCGCTTCCTAGAGGGGAAACACTAGAGAGGATGCTTAAAGAGTAACTAACATAAAGGTTAACTGAAATGTTAGCGGATTCTCATCCGGAGCCCAGCCTAGGAGCGCTGGCCATCCCGCCGTCCGAGTTCGTAAATTGCCCCAGCGATGGTTGCCATCAGGCCTAAACTCAAGGCCCAACTTTGACCCAAGCCCAAACTACAGAGGATAAAGCAACCCGTACCCACAAGAATAAAGGGAATGAGCCCCACCATCCCTGCCCAGAATTCGGCACTTTGGTTTGCCTCACCCCCTAGCCACATCACTAAACGCTGCATGAAGGCTTGCCCCGTGGGATAAAACCCCCAGTAGAGGCCGATCGCCCACAGACCAGACCCCGCAATGGCAATGGGGGAGAAAGAAACCTGTGGCAAATTGGGAATCATAGGAGTCCTTGAAAAATCTTGGGATCAAACATTTCTCGGAGAGATAAATAGTAGGGTGTAAACACACTTGTATCATGCCCAGTGGCACGGGTTTGTATTTCCTTACCCAAAAGGTGCACCATTTGAAACACCAGCTCCCATGTCACCTTCAGAGAAGGATACAGCATCAAACAGAGGGGAAAAAGTTCCCGTTGCAGTGCCTCAAGGCTTTGCTCTAAAAGACACACCCAAAGATAGATTTGGAACATCTCAACATCGCGAATACTGGAAACGCGCACACTGGCTTGGGTTAAAGGGCCACTAAAACAGCGGTGCTGGGGGTTGAGTTCGGCAACACGGTGACAAATGGCGGTGGCGATCGCTGTGCTCTGGGGCAACAGATGGCGCACTAAAGCCAAGGCAGGATCAGTGTAGTCGTAGTTGGCTGCTGCGCTATAGGCGCGGTGCAAGGGCATGTAGAGGTGATCATCAATGACCTTGAAGAAGCTACTGAGGATGGAACGTTGGCTTGGGGGTGCTACTTCCAGCAGTAATACCCCCGTGTGATGAAATTGCAGACTCACAAAGCCAATCACTCGGGGATCGACCGCTGTATAGCGGCTGCGGATCTCACTGACGGCACTGCCTATCTTGGCAGTCATTTGCGGGGTGCCCTTGCCAGCTGCGTAGAGTTTCAGAGTGCGCTGATAAATGTCATGAATGTCTTTGGAGATGCTCCAGGGATCCACCAGTTCCGCTGGGATGCCATGGCGAATCATCTCTCCAGCCAAAAAGCCTTCGGTGCGCTGCCAAGCCTTGACGCTGGCATTCCGCAGTTCGGCCAAGAGTCGGGGAGCCACCGCTGCCGGATCATCCTCCGCAAGGGCAGTGGTGTTGAGGTTGGTGATATAGCGCTTTGCCCAAGCCTGTGCCAGACTAGTCAAGGAAGTGGTGTGCGGCGCGATCGCGTTCGATCCATCAGTGGTATTCAACAGGAGCACCTCCACCCTTATTGAACAGGGCTATGACTATACGCAGAACTGATGTTAAGAATTGTAACTTACTTTAAGCTGATCCGGCCACGCTGAACCATGACCCTCGTTGGCTGTTACTGCCTATACTGTTACGCTGCCCTATAGCAGCAACATCTTTGGAGAGACCGGATGGACTGGCAATCCTTGGCCGTAAGTTTTGCGATTGTTTTCTTATCGGAACTGGGGGACAAAAGTCAACTGGTGGCGATTACTTTAGGGAGTAATGCCCGCTCTGCTACTGCCGTGTTTTTAGGGGTCGCCTCTGGCTTGGTGTGTACAACGTTTTTGGGTGTGCTTTTGGGCAGTGGGATGGCCACATTGATCCCCGTTAAGGTGGTCAAGGCGATCGCTGCAAT
Source organism: Thermosynechococcus sp. M3746_W2019_013 (assembly GCF_015296045.1). Lineage (NCBI taxonomy): Bacteria > Bacillati > Cyanobacteriota > Cyanophyceae > Acaryochloridales > Thermosynechococcaceae > Thermosynechococcus > Thermosynechococcus sp. M3746_W2019_013. Next base: position 22,568 of record NZ_DVDW01000009.1, read on the forward strand.
GATGTTTGCGTTTCTGGGTTTTTATTTGCTATCTCAAACAACGGCTGACAGCCTTGACAAGGAGCAAATTTGATTATAGCCAGAGGATTGATTATCATAGTGACTACAGGTTAGCAAATGGATAATCCTGAAGCTGCGATTAAATCGCAATAGGCTACTTAACTAAGCAAAATCTGCTGTTTGAGTTTTATTTTTTAGGATAGCGCCGTGTTCACGTCTCCTGCTCCCAGTTCTCTACCCCCCATTCGTTCCCTTGAGGATGCGATTGATCGCTGTCAACGCCTAGGACTGCGCCTTAGTCGGCAGCGGCGTGCTATTCTCGAACTGCTCTGGGATGCCAAGGATCACCTGTCAGCACGGCAGATCTACGATCGCCTGAATCAAGCGGGCAAAGACATCGGCCATACTTCTGTGTATCAAAATCTGGAAGCCCTTTCAGAGCATGGCATCATTGAGTGCGTTGAGCGCGCCGATGGCCGTCTTTACGGCAATATCAGTGATAGCCACAGCCATGTAAATTGTCTCGATAGCCAGAAGATTATTGACGTTCACGTTGAGCTACCTCCCTCTCTCATTGCTGAGATTGAAGCAAAAACTGGTGTGAAAATTGTTGACTATCGCATTGATTTTTACGGTTATCAAAACACTGAGCCAAGGGCCCAAGGATAACTGCCGTGGCCAATCCCCAACATCTTCAGCTTCTTAAGCAGGGGGTTACCGCTTGGAATCAATGGCGGGAGCAAAACAGTGATATTTGCCCTGATCTGGGACAGGCGGATCTCACTGGCGCCAATTTAGAGCTGTACAACCTCACCAATGCCAATCTCGATCAGGCAAATTTAGCGGGGGCTGATCTGCGCAACGCTCTGCTCAAGGATGCTTACATGGTAGGAGCCAACCTCTACATGAGTGACCTGATTGAGGCAGATTTGCAGGGTGCCTGTTTACAGCGAGCCACCTTGGCGGGTGCCGATCTCTACAAGTCCAACATTGCTATGGCCGATCTGCGCCAAGCCAACTTAGTGGGCACGCTACTGCGGCGAGTGAGTTTAATAGAGTCAACCCTTGCCTATGCCAACCTCACCCGTGCCAATCTTTTTCAGGCCAACCTGCACTTAGCTGATCTCAGGGGTGCAGTTTTGCAGGAGGCGATTCTCGAAAGCGCCAGTCTCATTGAGGCGAACTTTGAATATGCCGTTCTCATTGCTGCCAAGATGTCAAAGGCCAATGCCCGCCGTGCCAACTTTAAGGGAGCAAACCTCTACAAAGCAGAAATGGATGGCATGGATCTGCGGGATGCGATTCTCGATAAAGCTTAGAACCAACAACTTGTGAAAAGACAAGGTTCGGGCTACGTTAGAGGTGAATCATCCTCGCCTATTTGGAACTCGAAAGGAGTGCCTGTGACTAAAAACATCCGTAACACAGCGCGTATGGTTCTTGGTGTGATTTTTGGAATTATTGGGGTTGTGGGCTTTATCTTACCCCTAGTGCCAGGAACGCCTTTTTTGCTGATGGCGGCAGCTTGTTTTAATTCTATGGAACCCGAGGAGACCTCCAGTGCCCAAGGGAATGAATCGCCACCCGTGGCATGAAATACTTTTTCCTCACTGAGGGGTGGCACATTGGCCGTGTGTGGGAACCCCAAGGCCTCTGGAATGAGCAAGCGTGGCGGCGATCGCCCGTGATCACCCGTACCTGCCTCTACATCCTAGAGGGGGAAGAAAAGCTCTGGCTTTACCAAGTGGAGGACATGGTTCTTATGGTGGAAGTCAAGCCGAGCCATCCTGATCCTGCCTCAACTATTGGCCAAGTGGTGCTAAAGCGCCTGATGAGTGCAGAGGATGTGCTGACGTACCTGTGTACCACCCCTGCGATTTCCAAAATTCAAGTGGAGCGAACCTCCCCCTCAGGCGATCGCCCCTAGGGAGTGTTAAGCCCTTGGCACAACTGAGTAAAGAACTGAATCAAAGCGGGCGCCCATGATCGCCATTTGGGGTAAACTAGTTCGATGTTGTTGCCAACCGATGCAAACGTATTGGGCAACTAAACCCTAGACTTTTGTGAGCGATTAATTTTTAAGGTGTCCTTTGGTTGCAAATTCCGCTGCCTGCCTTGATGGCAAGTCCTTAGCCCAGTCTATTGAACGCCAGTTGGCTGACCATGTGCGGACGTTTCAAGCCCAGTGGGGGCGATCGCCTGGATTAGCGGTGTTGCGAGTTGGCGATGATCCCGCCAGTGCGGTGTATGTCCGTGCCAAGGAACAGGCCTGTGGCCGCGTCGGGATTCAATCCTTTGGTGCCCACCTGCCGGCCACTATCACAGAAGCAGCTCTCTTGGCCAAAATCACTGAGCTCAATCAAGACGAACGAGTGGATGGCATTCTCCTGCAATTGCCCCTGCCGCCCCACCTTGATCCGCGTCCCCTGCTATACGCCATTCATCCCGATAAAGATGTGGATGGCCTGCATCCAGAAAATCTGGGTCGGCTAGTGCGCGATGAACCGGGACTGCGCAGTTGTACGCCCGCGGGGGTGATGCAGTTGTTGGCCGCCTATGGCATTGATGTCGTAGGTCGCTCAGCAGTGGTCGTGGGTCGCAGTATTTTGGTCGGTAAGCCCCTGGCGCTGATGTTGCTCAGTGCCAATGCAACGGTGACGATCGCCCACTCACGCACCCCTGAGCTCGCCAGTGTCACCCGTCGTGCCGAGATTTTAGTCACAGCGATGGGGCAGCCGCGGCGCATTACGGCCGATATGATCCGACCAGGGGCAGTGGTCATTGATGTGGGCATTAATCGCATTCAACGCTCCGATGGCAAATCAAGTCTCTGGGGCGATGTGGACTACGAGGCTGCCTGTGGGGTGGCCAGTTATATTACCCCTGTTCCGGGGGGCGTAGGTCCGATGACCGTTGCCATGTTGTTGCACAATACTGTATGGAGCTACTGTCGCCGTCACAACTGGCACCAGCCCCTCCTTTCCTTGACCTCTATGCCGCCCGCACGCTGAGGAGTTGTTCATGATTTCCGCTGATCCCCCCCAAGTTCATCCCGCCGGCACATTTGATCTCAAGGCCTACCTCAAAGAACGCCAAGCCCTTGTGGAAGCTGCCCTTGAAGCCTCGATTCCGGTGGCCTATCCGGAGAAAATTTACGATGCCATGCGCTATTCACTGATGGCGGGGGGCAAGCGGCTGCGCCCGATTCTCTGTTTGGCCACCTGTGAACTGATGGGGGGCACCGTGGAAATGGCGATGCCCACTGCCTGTGCGTTGGAGATGATCCATACGATGTCGCTGATCCACGATGATCTGCCGGCCATGGACAATGACGACTACCGTCGCGGCAAGCTCACAAATCACAAGGTCTATGGCGAGGATATTGCCATTCTGGCGGGGGATGGCTTATTGGCGTATGCCTTTGAATATGTGGTGGAACAAACCAAAAATGTGCCAGCGGAGTATCTGCTGAAAATTGTGGCGCGGTTGGGGCATGCGGTGGCAGCAACGGGATTGGTCGGTGGTCAAGTGGTGGACTTAGAGTGTGAAGGACAGCCCGACATTGGTCTGGAAACGCTGCATTTTATCCACTCCCACAAAACGGGAGCACTACTGGAGGCCTCTGTGGTTTCTGGGGCATTGCTGACGGGGGCGAATGAATCTGACGTGGCACGCCTGTCCCGCTATGCGGCCAATATTGGCTTGGCATTCCAGATTGTGGATGATATTTTGGATATTACTTCGACCCGCGATGTCCTCGGTAAAACCGTTGGTAAAGATGTGGCTGCCCAAAAAATGACCTACCCGCGCCTGTGGGGTCTGGACAAATCTCGCCAAGAGGCTGAGCGCTTGGTGGCGGAGGCGAAGGCAGAGTTGGCTGTATATGGGGCGGCCGCCATTCCTTTGCAGGCGATCGCCGACTACATTACCAGCCGTAGTCATTAACGATCCCAAAGTGGGTTAGGATGGGCGCAGAGTTTGTCCTTGTCCGTAACCATGATGGACGGTCTTCGTGAGCTACTGGCTAACCATGTCCTCTGGGTTGCTTTCGCCGCAAGCGCGATCGCTCAAATGCTCAAGTTACTGATTGACATTGCCAAGCACCGCAAGCTCAATTTCCGCGTTTTGGTGGAAACCGGTGGCATGCCTAGTTCCCATTCCGCCCTGGTCACGGCTTTGGCGACTGGAGTGGGGCGGCAGCGGGGCTGGGATAGCATTGAGTTTGCAATCGCCATTGTCTTTGCCTGTATTGTCATGTATGATGCCGCTGGGGTACGCCAAGCAGCGGGTAAACAAGCCCGCATTCTCAATCAAATTGTTGATGAATTTTTCCAAGATGGGCACGAATTGGCAGAAGCCCACCTCAAGGAGTTGTTGGGTCACACCCCCATTCAAGTGATTGCCGGTTCCGCCCTGGGGGTGGCGATCGCTTGGCTAGCGGTCTAGAGTTTTGCCTTTATTGCTCTGTCTTGCGACCATAGCAATCCTCAAAGCGGACAATATCATCCTCCCCCAGGTATGACCCCGACTGCACCTCAATCATCTCAAGGGGAATTTTCCCCGGATTGGCCAAACGGTGCACTGCTCCCACGGGAATATAGGTGGACTCATTTTCGGTAAGCAAAAACGTCTTGCCATTGCAGGTGACCTCTGCGGTGCCCCTGACCACAATCCAATGCTCGGCACGATGATGGTGCTGTTGGAGTGAAAGGCTGGCTCCTGGCTTCACCGTAATCCGCTTTACCTGAAAGCGATGACCGGCATCAATGGCATCGTAGTAGCCCCAAGGGCGATAGACCACCCGATGATTATAGGCCTCGCTGCGGTTGCGGGCTTGGAGTTGCTCCACCACCTGTTTCACCTGTTGTGCCGCCTCGCGATGGGCAATCAGAATAGCATCGGCCGTTTCCACCACCGTGAGGTTGTCCACGCCCACCAAGGCAACCAAGCGGTGCTGACTCTGGACAAAGCAGTCTTTGCTGTTACAAACGAGGACATCGCCGCGGCAACTGTTCCCCCATTCATCCTTGGGCATGATCTCCCAGAGACTCGACCAAGACCCCACATCGCTCCAGCCGCAGTCTAGGGGCACGACAGCTGCTTTTTGGGTCTTCTCCATGAGGCCATAATCCACAGAAAGATTGGGGCACTGGTCAAAGGGTTCCTTCGCCAAGCGGATAAAGTCTAAATCCTCCCGTCCCTGCCGCAGTGCCAAGCGGCAATAGTTTAAAATCTCTGGCTGTTGCTGTGCCAGTTCCGCCAAAAAACTCTGGGCCCGGAAGAGAAACATGCCGCTATTCCAAAGATAGTCCCCCTCAGCAAGATAGGCCTCTGCCGTTGCTAAATCGGGCTTCTCCACAAACTCTGCCACGCGATAGGTGTCAGGATCACTGAGGGACTCGCCGCGCCGGATGTAGCCATAGCCGGTGTGGGGAGAAGTGGGCGCAATCCCAAAGGTTACCAACCAATCCTTGGCTGCGGCTGAAAATCCCCGTTGCAGTCCCCACTGAAAATGGGCGACATCCTGAATGAGGTGATCTGCCGGCAGCACCAAGAGAAGGGCATCGCTGGCAAGGACTTCTGTGACGTAGAGGGCAGCAACGGTAATGGCAGGGGCAGTATTGCGCCCTATGGGTTCAAGTAAAATGCGCGTCGGCGTTACCCCCAGCTCCTGGAATTGCTCCGCCACCAGAAAGCGATGGGCTTCATTGGCAACAACAACGGGGGGCTGAAGTTGGGGTAGGCCCTGCAACCGTTGCCAGGTTTGCTGTAGCAGACTCTTGCCTTCGGGAGTTAGGCGCATAAACTGCTTGGGATGGGCTTGTCGCGACAATGGCCAGAGGCGACTTCCTACGCCCCCCGATAGAATGACGGGAATACAGTCCATGCCAAAACTCCCCAGTGGTATTGTGACCCCTAAGGGTAGTTTAACCACAGGCAGCCTACTGTTGACCCACTGCCATTCCCTGATCCCCTAAAATGGGGAACGATTTCTGTGGAGTGTCCTATGGCAATTAAAAAAGGAGATTTGGTGAAGGTTGTTGCTGAAAAGTTGGCCAATAGTCTTGAGGCTCTAGCGAGTGATCACCGCTACCCCCCCTATCTCTTTGAGGGACGGGGCGAGGTGGTGGAAATTCGCGGTGACTATGCCCAGATTAAATTTCCAGTGCCCACTCCCACGGTTTGGCTGCGGCTCGATCAACTTGAGGTTGCCAAATAACCCCCATCAGTGTCTTTTGCTCCTCTGTTCTTCTGGCAGCTAGTGAAGAGTACCAGTGTTAGCAATTTTCAGCGTGTCTGGATATGATGAAGGCAATGCTGTTGCTTAACATTTGGTAATGCTGGTTCAACCTTCGCAACCTCAACGCTGGTTTCAGTGGCTCAAGCAGACACTCTTTTTTGGCCAAGAGCCCAGTGGCGAACTCTTAGCCATTTTGCTGGTGTATTTTGTCCAAGGGGTTTTGGGCTTAGCACGGCTGGCCATTAGCTTTTTCTTTAAGGATGAGTTGGGGCTGTCGCCGGCGGAAGTGGCGGCGTTGATGGGTGTGGCTGCGCTGCCCTGGGTGATTAAGCCGGTCTTTGGTCTGGTTTCTGATAGCTTGCCGCTTTTGGGATTTCGCCGCCGCTCCTATCTTGTCCTGGCGGGCTTGCTGGGCTGTGGGGCGTGGTTGAGCCTGGGGACCTGGGTGGCTACCCCTTGGCAGGCAATGGCAGCGATTCTAGCAGCATCGATCGCGATCGCCCTCAGTGATGTGATTGTCGATTCACTGGTGGTTGAACGGGCACGCCAAGAATCCGCCACAGAAATGGGAACTCTACAATCCCTAAGCTGGGCCGCTACTGCTGTGGGGGGCATCCTCACCGCTTACTTTAGTGGCCAACTGCTGCAGTGGTTTAGTCCGCGTACAGTCTTTCAAATTACGGCGGTGTTTCCCCTCTTGGTGTCGGCGGTTGCCTGGGCGATCGCCGAAGCACGGGTCACAGCTCGGCCTCAACTGAGTCAGACTTGGGAGCATATCAACCGTGTGCGCCAAGCCATGATGCAAAAACGGATTTGGTTGCCGGTGGCCTTCCTCTTCCTCTGGCAGGCAACCCCCGGCTCGGAATCCGCTTTCTTTTTCTTTACAACGAATGAGTTGGGCTTTGAGGCGGAGTTTTTGGGGCGGGTGCGCCTTGTCACTAGCATCGCCTCCCTCTTGGGGGTGTGGATTTTTCAGCGGTATTTGAAAACGCTGCCCCTGCGTACCATATTTTTCTGGAGCACGATTCTTTCGGCTTTTTTAGGACTCTCTAGCTTGATTTTGGTCACCCACCTCAATCGCCAATGGGGCATTAGTGACCAGTGGTTTAGCTTGGGTGATAGCTTGATTTTGGCTGTCATGGGGCAAATTGCCTTTATGCCAGTACTGGTCTTGGCGGCGCGGTTGTGTCCGCCGGGGATTGAGGCCACCCTCTTTGCGCTGCTGATGTCCATTAGCAACCTTGCCAATTTGGTCTCCCATGAGTTGGGGGCGCTGCTGACCCACTGGCTGGGGATTACCGAGCACAACTTCGATCGCCTGTGGTTGCTGGTGCTCATTACTAACCTAAGTACGCTATTGCCACTACCGCTGTTGAACTGGTTGCCGCAGCAACTGCCCGCCCCCACCTCTCAATCCGCTGTCGCTGTTGAGTTGGAGCCAAGTGTTCCATGACTGGAGTTTTAGATCGCCCCTACACAATGACCGATTGGCGGGGGGGTACCGAATCCCTGACCCAAGAGTATGACTATTGGATTGAGGATGTCGAAGGCACGGTGCCCCCGGATTTGGTGGGGACCCTCTACCGCAATGGCCCTGGACTGTTGGAGCGCGGCGGAGTGTCCTTAGCCCATCCCTTTGATGGCGACGGCATGATCTGTGCCTTTCGCTTTGAGAAGGGACGGGTACATTTTCGCAATCGCTACGTGCGCACTGCCGGATTTTTGGCGGAGGAAAAGGCCAATCGCCTGCTCTATCGCGGTGTCTTTGGCACCCAAAGGCCGGGCGGCTGGCTCGCCAATTTTCTCGATACCCGTGTCAAAAATATTGCCAATACCCATGTAATCTATTGGGCAGGGAAATTACTGGCGCTCTGGGAAGCAAGCCTGCCCCACCGCCTTGATCCTGTGACCCTAGAAACCATTGGACTCGACAACCTAGGCGGTCTCCTCAAGGAGAGTGATGCCTTTGCAGCGCATCCCCGCTTTGACCCCCAGACGCAGCGGCTGGTGAATTTTGGTGTTAAGCCCGGTCTTAATACCCGCATTAGGCTCTATGAGTTTGATGCCACTGGTCAGTGTGTTTCGCAACCAACATTTCAAATTCCAGGGTTTGCCTTTATCCATGACTTTGCCCTCACCCCCAATTACGCCATTGTTTTTCAAAACCCAGTGCAATTCAATCCCTTGCCCTATCTGCTAGGACTGCGGGGCGCTGCCCAGTGCATTCAATTCAATGCTCAGGAACCGACACGGGTTTGGCTGCTGCCCCGTCGGGGGGGCAGTCCCCAGATGCTGACGATGCCTGCTTGTTTTGTCTTCCACCATGCCAATGCCTACGAAGCGGGGGATGAAATCCACGTGGAGTCCATTGCCTACAGCCACTTTCCCAATTTGGAACCGGGCATGGATTTTCGGGAGGTGAATTTTGCGGCCCTGCCCGCAAGTTTGCTGTGGCGGATCCGGTTGAATCCGAAGACCAAAGCCGTGGACTGGCAGGTGGTGAGCGATCGCCCCTGCGAATTTCCTGTGGTGCATCCGGCTAAGGTGGGGCAACCCTATCGCTACACCTATTTGGCGGCGGGGCATGATCCGAAAACCAATGCACCCCTACAGGCACTGTGGCGGCGCGATCGCCAGACGGGCGAAGAACAGTTTTGGTCAGCAGCGCCGCGCGGTTTTGTCAGTGAGCCGATCTTTGTCCCCCGTGGTCTGCAAAAGGGGGACTTTCTCTGGCAGGGGGCCCAAGGAGAAGAGGATGGCTGGCTGTTGCAGGTGGTTTATGATGCCAGTTGCCACAAATCGCAGTTACTCATCTTTGATGCTGCGGCCATTAGCGCCGGCCCTGTGGCACGGTTGCACCTGAAACACCACATTCCCTACGGTCTCCACGGTTCATTTACCACGGTGGTCTAGGCAATGGCAATTGAAATTGAGCGCAAGTTCCTCGTCACAGGTGAACAATGGCGGTCCCTGGCCACAAGTGTGGCCGAACTTGCCCAAGGCTACCTCTCAACGGTTCCTGAGCGCACTGTGCGCGTGCGTCTTGCGGGTGAGGAGGCATGGATCACGATCAAGGGCAAAGCCAGTGGTGGCCAACGCCGTGAGTATGAGTATGCTATCCCCGTTGCCGATGCCAGGGAACTCCTTGCGGAATTGTGCCTGCAACCAATCATTCAGAAAAATCGCTATCGCATCCCGGCGGGTGACCTCTGTTGGGAAATTGATGAATTTGCTGGCGCCTGTGCGGGTCTCATTTTGGCAGAAATTGAATTGCCCTGTGTTGACTATCCCCTGACTTTACCCCCTTGGATTGGCCTTGAGGTGACCGACGATCCCCGCTATACCAATGCCTACTTAGCGGAGCATCCCTATCAGGCGTGGTCAACCTGAATTCCTAAGATTGGATAGCATGCAAAAATATCCCACGGCTTCACTATGCTTGCTCGGATTCGCCAGATTACCCAAACCCTCACGCCCCGTCTCATTGAAATTCGTCGCCATTTGCACCGCTACCCCGAATTGAGTGGCCAAGAACATCAAACCGCTGCCTATGTGGCTGGGGTGCTGTCCTCCGTAGGCTTAACTGTACAGCAGGATGTGGGCAAAGTGGGGGTGATTGCTGAGCTGGAGGGGAATCCTCAAGAACAGCGGCTCTTGGCCATTCGCACCGATATGGATGCCCTGCCGATTCAAGAGCGCACCGGACTCGAGTTTAGCTCGAAACATACGGGGGTGATGCACGCCTGCGGCCACGATGTCCACACGACAGTGGGTCTTGGCACGGCAATGGTCTTAGCCGCCCTCAAGGAGGAGTTCCCTGGCCGCGTGCGGTTTATTTTTCAGCCTGCGGAAGAAATTGCCCAAGGGGCCAGTTGGATGATTGCTGACGGCGCCATGAAAGAGGTGAGTGCCATTTTGTCGCTCCATGTTTTCCCAAGTATTCCAGCGGGGGACGTGGCGGTGCGCTATGGTGCTTTGACAGCCGCTGCCGATGACATTGAGTTAACGATTTTGGGGGAATCGGGGCATGGGGCGCGCCCCCATGAAGCGGTGGATGCCATTTGGATTGCTGCTCAAGTTATCAGTGCTTTGCAACAGGCCATTAGTCGTACCCAAAATCCGTTGCGCCCCGTGGTGCTCACTTTTGGCAAAATTCAAGGGGGACGGGCGGCCAATGTCATTGCTGATCAGGTAACACTTCAGGGAACCGTGCGATCGCTCCATCCGGAAACCCGTGCTACCCTTCCTACTTGGATTGAGCAAATTGTGGCTAATGTCTGCCACGCCTACGGTGCCCGCTACCAGCTCCACTATCGGCGGGGGGTGCCGGGAGTGGAAAATACCCCCTACCTATCGCAATTGCTGGCCGAGGCGGCCACTGATGTGGTCGGTGCCCCCCATGTGCATATCTTGCCAGAACCGTCCCTTGGGGCAGAAGATTTTGCTCTTTACCTAGAGCACGCCCCCGGTGCGATGTTTCGCCTTGGCGTCGGGTTTCGCGATCGCCCCAACTATCCGCTGCATCACCCCGAATTTGATGTGGATGAACAGGCCATTCCTGTGGGGGTCATGACCCTTGCCCATGCGGCCTGTCGCTATTGGCAGATTCCCTACTGATGACCTACTAATGACGATTGGCCTGGTAGAGCATCCCTAGGGCGATCGCGCTCACAATTCCCTTCGGTAGCCAACTGGCCACCATCGGGTCCACCGCTCCACCCTCGCCAAAGGCAGTGAAAATAAAAGCGGCAACATAGTAGCCAAAAATAATCACCACACTCAGCCCAAAGGCTCGTCCCTGTCCTTGGCGGGGAGAACTGATCCCCAAAACAGCGCCAATGACAGCAAAACTGAGACACAAAAAGGGGAGGGAGAGCTTTTCCTGCAACTGCACCCGCCACTGCCGCAAGCGTTTGGTATCGCCACTTTCCGCCAAAATTTGCAAGTACCGATAGATTTCGCGGCTGGTCATAAACTCTGGTACCCGCGTTTCCATGGCTAAATCAAGGGGGGTGCGGGGGTAGTCAAACCTTCGTTCTGAGAAGCTCTCGGCCACATCATAGTTGCCATCGCCCCTGAGGTGGTGGTAGGTTCCCTGACGAAACAGCCACGCTGAGCCCTGCCACTGAGCTTTCTGGGCTGTAATAATTTCCCGCAACTGCCCCTGCTCAAAGTTCAACACCGTCACTTGAGCCATGACCTGCCCATCAAAACGATGGGCAAAAAAGAGTTGCTGCAGGTGTCCCTCGACAAAACGACGGTAGAAGATATTGCGGGTCTGAAAGGTGGGTTGCGGGCGGTGGATCGCCACCTCCAAGGTCTTGATGGCGCGGTAGGCCATGGGGGGAGCCACCAGTTCATTGAGGGCAAAGGTGAAGAGCAAGGCACAGAACCCCGCTAAGAGCGCCGGTCGCACCAGACGCACTGGACTAACCCCACAGCTTTTACAGGCAATCAGTTCACTGCGGCGGGAGAGTTGACTATAGGAAAGAAGCGCACTAAAAAGCATGGCCATGGGAATGCCCAGCACCGCGAAGGTGGGTAAGCGCAGAAAAAAAACTTGAATGGCACTGAGGAGGCCAAGGTTGTGCTCCACCATAGTGCGAATCAGGTAGAACACGGTACCAATAACAGCAGCGATCGCCGTAAAAATGCCAAAACCAAAGACAAAGGGGCGAATCATCTCCCGCAGGATATAGCGATCCAACAGGGAGAATCGCGGCTGCCAAGGCAGCTTCTGAAGAGGTCGGGCGATCGCCAACATTATCTATAGCCCCAGGCGAGGTTTTGCCAACTTCCAATAACGAAAGAATCGCTTCAAATCTGCATTGGCTGGCAAGGTAACAAAGGGCTCTGGCTCTAGGATCTCCAGGGGATAGGCCAATTGCCCACAAATGGCGCGAAAGCGGGGGCTAGGACTTGCCATCGTCACCAGGCGATCGCCCCCGTGCACCTCCACAAAGGCATTCACCAAGGGCGCCACCTCGCCACGGTACATTTGCACAGGTAGATCCAGCAGGCACTCATAGAGAAACACCAGCCGCTTCAGACGAATTTGCCATTCCTTGAGCAAGGCCACATCCCAGACAAAAATTGCCGGTGCTGTCGGGTAGCGGCTAAAGATTGGGGCCTTAGGGTCGAGGCAGTCCCCATGCACCCAGAGAATTGGCTGCCCCATTAGCGTTGCATGACCTCTTTTTTCAACTGTTTGCTGTCCCGCTGCGCTGCGGCTGCCAAGTCGGCATCCAAGAGGGTTTGACCGGTGGCTGCCAAATAGACATCATCTAGACTAGGTCGTGATTGCGCCAAGCTAAAGAGGGGCAGTCCTGCTTCCTCTAGCGCCGTTCTAATGGCTGCGATCGCCACAGTGACATCTGTGACTACCAGATTTAAGGAGTTGCCTTGGTTGGTGTTAATCAGGACGGATTTGACGCAGTCCAATTGACTGAGAAGACCCTGCGCCATTTGCGCCTCTTGACGCGGTGTGAATTCCCGCACCCGCAACGTGACGCGATCGCCCCCGATATTAGCCTTGAGTTCCTCAGGAGAACCACTGGCAATCACCCGTCCCTTATCCAGAATCACCAAGCGATCGCTGAGGAGATCCACCTCCTCCAGGTAGTGGCTGGTCAAGATAATCGTCAGTCCTTGGGCCTTGAGATCCCGCAGCACATCCCAAATCACTTGGCGACTTTCAATGTCGAGACCTACGGTGGGTTCATCCAAGACAAGCACTTGGGGTTGGTGTAGAAGTCCCGCTGCAAGATCAAAGCGTTTGCGAATGCCACCAGAGTAGGTGCCACACTGGCGATCGCGCCATTGCAGCAGATCTAAGCGTGCCAGCACCGCCTCAATGCGCTCCGGAATCAGGGCACGGGGAATGTGGTACAGCGCCGCCTGCAATTCTAGAAATTCCTGACCCGTAAGAATTTTATCGAGGGCCACCTCTTGGGCCACATAGCCTAATTTTTGGCGCACCAAATGGGGTTGGTGGAGCACCGAGAAGCCGCAGACTTCCAGTAGCCCCGCATCCGGTTGCGAGAGGGTACACAGACAGCGCAGCGTTGTCGTTTTCCCTGAGCCATTTGGCCCCAGCACCCCAAAAATTTCCCCTTGATGGGCTGTAAAGGAGACATCGGCCACCGCTGTAATGGCCCCGTAGGACTTCTTGAGATGTTCGACCTTTACCGTGGCTGTCATGGTCATTAACTCTGTGTGCGATTCCTTTAACATTTTGACAGATATTTCTCCTTGCTTTGGGGTGCGTGCTACAACAGCAACTAGAGCCTATTGGGTAGGGGTCCCATGGCCACTGCTGAAACTACACCCATTGCCGTAGTCATGCACCTCACGGGCGATCGCCTGCGATTGCGGATTCAAGAACTGAAAACCGATGTCGGCTTTCGCGATTCCTTGACTGCCTACCTGAAAACCCTCCGAGGTATCAAGTCTGTTCACGTTAACCCCCTTGCCGCCTCGATCACCATTGAGTATCACCTCGAGCAAATCACTCCCCTGCAACTGCTCGCGGCCATTCAATTTTGGGGGGATGTCCAGATCATCGGCCAAGGCAATAGGGGCTTGCAAAACCTCACCCGCGCCTTTGATCTCGAACCCGAAGAAGTCGGCAACAAACTCACCTCCATGGGCGGGTTTCTCATAGGCGGCTACGTGGGCGATATGCTCGGTGGCATGGCGGGGGGAACGGCGGGTGGTCTGTTTATGGGGCCTGCGGGTGTAGTCATGGGGGTGCAAGTGGGCACCTTTGTTGGTGGCGTCATTGGTGCGCGACTGGGGATGGAAGCCAGTGAGCAGATGACCCAACTGCAATTTACTGCCCTTGAGGAAACTCCAGAACGGCTCGTGAAAGCTCTGGAGATTCGCAGCGGTGACAAAATTGGCGGTGCAGCCGGTGAAATTGCTGGCGGCTTGGCGGGACAAGTGGTCTTAGGACCTGTGGGTGAAACCCTTGGGCGCATGGTGGGCAATATGGTTGGTTCGCAACTCGGGGAAGATCTGGGGCGACAGTTAGCCGAGCCATCCCCTGAGGAACCTTCTCCCCCCTCGCTGCATCTTTTCCTGGAGTGGTGGGTGAAAACCAGTCAAACCTTTATGAAGGAAACGCTATTGGGCACCCTCGGTGGAATTGTGGCACGGGCAATGCTGGGTCCTCAAGCCGAAGCTGAGGGCATCCGAGCCGGTACCCGGATTAGTCGTCATCTCGATATGCAACAGTCCAACACCGCACCAGGAGAGAAAAAAGTATAATCCTAAAGTAATAGCCTATGGAGATGTCCAGCGCGACAGGAGCGAACTAATGCTCGATACAATCTTACTCCTCATTATCGTCGTGATGGGAATTGCCGTTGGCTTCAACAGCATTGACCTACTCCCAGAAACAGTTCTTGCTCAAGTGGCCAATGTGCGGGGATTGCAGTGGGTCATGGCTGGCTTTGGCGCCATCGTTGGCATTGCCCTTGGCTTATTGTTGCAGTCGCTTTACCATCGTCTCGAGCGCAGTATCCGCCAATTGCCTCCGGAAACGCTCCTGTCGCGGGCAGTGGGTCTTGTTGTGGGGCTGCTCCTTGCCAATTTGATGCTGGCACCGATTTTTCTGTTGCCCATTCCCAAGGACTTCTCCTTTATTAAGCCTCTGATTGCTGTTCTCACTAGCATTCTCTTTGCCTATTCGGGGACAACCTTGGCTGATAGCCACGGACCTGCCCTACTGCGGTTAATTAACCCCAATGCTGTTGCCAGCAGCCTTCTGGCGGAGGGAATGCTCAAACCTGCCCGTGCAAAGGTGCTGGATACCAGTTGCATTATCGATGGCCGCATTGAGGCGCTGTTGAATCTAGGGGTATTTGAAGGGCAAATCATTGTGCCCCAGTTTGTGCTTCAGGAGTTGCAACTGATTGCCGATGCGGGGAATGAGCAAAAACGGATTCGCGGTCGGCGGGGTCTAGATGTCCTCAATCGCCTCCAAGCTAGTTTGGGTGATCGCATTGTCATTCACTCTGCAGACTATCCAGAATTAACGACGGTGGACGCCAAGCTAGTGCGCCTGTGCCAAGAGATCAACGGCACCCTGGTCACCAATGATTTGAATCTGAACAAAGTTGCCCGCTTCCAGAAAGTGGATGTCTTTAACGTCAATGAAGTTGCCCAAGCCCTGCGTCCCATTTATCTCCCTGGGGATACGCTGGAGTTGAAAATTCTTAAGGAAGGCAAAGAGCCTGCCCAAGGGGTGGGATACCTTGAGGATGGCACCATGGTGGTGGTGGAAGAAGGGGTGGATCACATTGGCGATCAACTCTCGGTGGTCGTCACCAGTGCCCTGCAAACTTCAGCAGGACGGATGATTTTTGCCCGTCTGCAAATGCCAACCATGGCCTAAGTTCGCCCTTTTAGGGGGTCTGCTGATGACCCATGAGTCACCCAAGCCCACTTCACCCCCACGGCTGGTTTTACCGTGGGTCTGGGGTTTATTTGTTTTTAGCCTGCTATTTCTGCTGGGCGTATTGTTGGCAACAGTCTGGCAACCGACACTCTTTCCCATCGATTTGGTCAATCCAGATCAATTGCGACCTCTACCGGACCTCTTGCAAATGCCTTCGGATCAGATGAGTAGGTGGTGGCCGGTCATGGTTGCGGGAATGGTGGCGATCGCCCTCAATTTTATTCCCAGCAATAATGTCACCCGCCTCATTATGCGCCTCATTGTCATTCTCTTTGGCTGTCGCTATCTGGTGTGGCGTGGCTGGGTGACGCTGAATGATGCCCACTGGTTGAGTTTTGGAGCAAGTGTCGGTTTCTACGGTCTTGAGCTACTGTACTTTTTGACCTATGTGCTCTACTTTTATCAAACGGCATGGCTGACAACTGCCTGGCGATCGCGCCAGGCCAATCACTACCAGCAGGCGGTTCTTAGTGGTGAATACTGCCCCAGTGTCGATGTTTTCATTCCCACCTACAATGAAGCCCCCTACATTTTGCAGCGAACTATTATTGGCTGCCAGGCAATGAATTACAGAAACAAAACCATCTATGTCCTTGACGATGGCCGTCGTCCGGAAATTGCCGATCTCTGTGAGCGGCTAGGGGTCAACTATCTCACTCGCCCCACCAATGAACACCGCAAAGCAGGGAATCTTAACCATGCCCTGAAACACACCCGCGGCGAACTGATTGTTGTTTTTGATGCCGACTTTATTCCCTTTCAGAACTTCCTGACTCGCACAGTGGGCTTTTTTCAGGATGATCAGGTGTCCATGGTGCAAACCCCCCAGCACTTTTTTAACCCTGACTATTACTCCCGAAACCTTGGCATTGAGTTTATGATGCCCGGGGATATGGAGTACTTTTTTGGGTTTATTCAGCCGGGACGGGACTTCGGCAACGCTATTATTTGCTGCGGTACCTCCTATGTCGTTCGCCGCCGTGACCTAGAAGCCATCGGTGGATACTATACCCGCTGTGTGGTGGAAGATTTCCAAACAGGGACAAAGATGCAGATTGCTGGTTACCGTTTGATCTATCTCAATGAAATTCTCAGTATGGGGGAATCTCCCCGCAATTTTCAGGATTATTTAGAGCAACGGCTGCGCTGGCTCCAAGGGAATATGCAAATCTATTTCTGTGGCGATGATCTTCCCATCTGGTCAAAGCTCTCTTGGTTTCAGCGCAGTTGTCACCTATCGCTGCTGCTGTACAACATCAATCCCTTTATCCGCACCTGCTTTCTCATTGGCCCATTTTTGAGCCTGATGACGGGCATTTCCCTGACAGTAGCCACCTTGAGCGAGTATCTTTTCTACGCCCTGCCCTACACCCTGCTGATGATCGCCACCTTTAGCTGGGCTACAGAAGGACGGTATTTTTCGATCTGGGGTGAGGTTCATGAAGTCACCTTTGCTTTTCCAGGTATGGTGCAACTGATTAAAATCCTCCGCAATCCCTTTGGCAAAATTGGCAGCATTGTCACTAATAAAGGAACAGTGTCCAATCGCAAATGTTTGAATTTACGCTTTACGTGGCCATTGGTTGTCTTTGTGGTGGCGGTGGGAGTGGGGATCTTTATCCGCTATGGTGGCTACTGGCTCCACATTTGGCCGCCAATGGAGTATGAACGGTCGGGTTTAGAGCTGATGTTGGCTTGGACCATCTATAACGCCTTTATTGCCTTAATTGCTGTTTTATCCGCCATTGATCAGCCTACCCGTCGCCAGAGCGATCGCTTCCCCGTTTGCACTGTGTGTCGCTTTCAACTGGGGAATCAAACCTACTGGGGCTATACCCGGGATCTTTCGGAGACAGGGGCGGCTCTATTACTGACCGCTGGCCGGTTTGTGGAAGACCAAGGCAATCAGGTGGGGACGCTCACTTTTTTAGAGCAGGACTTTAGTGTGACCGCAGCTGTTGTTCGCAGCCGTGCAGAAGACGAGAAATGCTGTATTTACCTGCGGTTTCTTGAGGTCGGTGATGAGGCACAGCGGGGCCTAGTACAACTGCTCTATGGTGGCCTCACATGGTGGCACAAACCGAAAGCCCCCAATGGCCTAGATGCCTTTTGGCCAATGTTGATTCGTCTATTCGACTTTCGATCGCTCTTTAGCCTCTATAGCAATAACTAGGAACAACTGACCATCGGCTCACGGCTTAAAAATTTGCCCTGGGGGACAACGACAGTTGGGCAACAGGGGAGATGTCAACGTATTCTTTTGAATAACGCCGGCTCCCATCCAGGCACAACTAGGACCCGTTACTGGTGACCATGCCTAAAGTTGGCCGTCAAAATTTCTACAGATAGGGGATTTACCAGTGGGGGCACCGCTCACCCCTGACTCCCCACTAATCATTACTAAATCATTTCGTACTAATCATTTCGTAGCGATTGCCGTTCTTGGGTAATAGCTCCGGAGCCCCACTGATCTAGAGATGCTTAAGAAAACTAGCAAGGCCTACCCTGTGTCATTTCCAGTTCTTGAGAACTACCATACTGCCTGTGCAGCCCTTTTTGCAGGGTGGTAAAAGCTGCTTTATAACCAAGCTACCAAGAGTGTGGCCACGCCCAAGCCCGTGAGGGCAATCCAAATGAAGGCATTTGGTAAAGGAGTAGCGGGGGGCGGTGGTTCTTGGGGTTTTGGGGTGGGAGCCGATGGCCTTTTCGAGGAGCGGCGATTGGGGGAGGTGTAGCTGCGATCGCCCAGGTGGGATAGGTCAGGAATTTCGCTATACCATTCTGGACGGCGTTTCAGTTGGGGAGCCTCCAAAATCGCTAGCAAGCGACGACTTTCCTGCCGCGTGTGAGGATCGGGATGCCGTTGGAGTTGACGGCAGAGACTCACGGCTGCCCCTTGATCGCCAGCAGCGCTATAAGCTGTGACTAACCAGAGACTAATTTCTCCTGATTGCACCGCATTTCCCTCAGCCAGCGCCGCCGCCTGTCCCAACAGGGCAACGGACTGTTGATAGTTGCCCCGCTCAAAAGCCTCTTGTCCTTGTTGAAAGAGGACAGCTACCGCATCCGTCATTGCTTAAACTTAATAAACTTAAAAGAGAAAATAACGTTGGGCAAGGGGTAAGACACTGGCCGGTTCACAGGTGAGCAATTCACCATCCGCCCGCACCTCATAGGTTTCGGGATCTACCTCAATGTGGGGTAAGTAGTCATTGAGCTTGAGATCTGCTTTGCACAGTTGGCGGATGTGGCGCACCGGCAGCACTGTTTTTTGCAACCCCAACTGTTCTGGGAGGTTGTTGGCAATGCCTGCTTGAGACATAAAGGTTACTGAGGTGGCGGTTTGGCAGCCCCCATAGCTGGCAAACATGGGTTGCATGTGCACTGGTTGGGGCGTGGGAATACTGGCATTGGCATCCCCCATTTGAGCGTAGGCAATCATTCCCCCCTTGATTACCAGCTCCGGCTTGACTCCAAAGAAAGCGGGCTTCCAGAGGCACAGATCAGCAATTTTGCCCACCTCTACTGATCCCACATACTCAGCAATGCCGTGGGTAATGGCAGGATTAATCGTGTACTTGGCTACATAGCGGCGGGCGCGAAAGTTGTCATGATCGACGCCCGGCTGTTGGGGATCCCTGAGATGTCCCCGCTGCAGCTTCATTTTGTGAGCAGTTTGCCATGTGCGAATAATACTCTCCCCCACCCGTCCCATTGCTTGGGAGTCCGAAGAGATAATACTAAAGGCCCCGAGGTCATGGAGAACATCTTCAGCAGCAATGGTTTCTCTGCGAATCCGCGACTCGGCAAAGGCCACATCTTCAGGAATATTGGGGTCGAGGTGGTGGCACACCATCAACATATCCAAGTGCTCATCGAGGGTATTGACAGTGTAGGGGCGAGTGGGATTAGTGGAAGAGGGCAACACATTGGCTTGACCACAGACCTTAATAATGTCCGGGGCATGTCCTCCGCCGGCGCCCTCAGTGTGATAGGCGTGAATGGTGCGGTTTTTGAAGGCAGCAATGGTGTCTTCGACAAACCCAGATTCGTTAAGGGTGTCGGTGTGGATGGCCACCTGAATGTCGTAGTCTTCAGCCACACTCAAACAGGTGTCAATGGCAGCAGGGGTAGTGCCCCAGTCTTCGTGGAGTTTAAGACCAACAGCGCCCGCCTGCACTTGCTCAATCAGTCCTTGGGGTTGGCTGCTATTGCCCTTGCCCAAAAAGCCTAAATTCACTGGAAAGGCATCGGCAGCTTGAAGCATGCGGTAGATGTTCCAAGGTCCTGGCGTACAGGTGGTGGCATTGGTACCTGTGGCAGGCCCCGTTCCGCCACCAATCATTGTTGTAATCCCCGAGGCAATGGCAGTGGCAATCTGCTGTGGACAGATAAAGTGAATGTGGGCGTCAATCCCCCCAGCAGTGAGGATCATGCCTTCGCCAGCGATCGCCTCCGTGCCAGGGCCAATGATAATATCTACCCCCTCTTGGGTGTAGGGGTTTCCTGCTTTACCAATTTTGTAGATCTTGCCCTCTTTGATGCCGACATCGGCCTTGACAACGCCCCACCAGTCCAGAATGACCGCATTGGTGATCACCACATCCACTGCGCCTTCTGCATTAGCAATGGGGGACTGTCCCATCCCGTCGCGGATCACTTTGCCGCCGCCAAACTTGACTTCATCACCGTAGTGGGTGTAGTCGCGCTCAATTTCAATAATGAGATCAGTATCCGCAAGTCGCAGGCGATCGCCCACCGTCGGGCCATAGGTTTCTGCATAAGTCTGGCGATCAATGCGGTAGCTCATGGGGGTCTAAAGAGGTCAGGTGGCAGAGAAGTCCGGCCTTCTCAGTCTAAATTTAGCCTAATTCTTCGACAACAACGAGTCCCTTTTTAATCAAAGCCTGCAGGTCAGCATTGTGGGTTTTGCAGTTGCGCCAGCGCCGCTCATCGACATTTTCATTGCGACCGGGTTGAAGGGTCACAGGCCCAAAGAAACTATCAAAGGTCATGGGCTGTTCGAGGTAGCTAATCACAGTCAGCATGGCAGCAGACGTTCGACAAAATCACTATTTTCAGAATAAGGCTAGAGTGGATCTGATGCCGAGTTGAGTTAAGTATGGTTCGCAGGCAGTTGAGTTTGGTTGGGATGGCGATCGCCCTTGGCGCCCTAACGGCGTGTTCATTGCGTTTGCCCGATCGCACCCCCTCCACCCCCAAGACAGAGGCGTCTCTGCCTCCCCTTGCCCCCATGGAGCGACCCAATGCGAGCGAGAATTTCATTGCCAAGGTGGTTGCTGAGGCGGGGCCAGCGGTGGTGAGTATTGATACTCTACGACTGGGCCGCAGTGGGGAGGATCGTTTTCTCGATCCTTTCCTAATGCCAGATGTGCCGGTGCGCCAAGGTCAAGGCTCTGGGTTTATCTTTACGCCCGATGGCAAAATCATGACCAATGCCCATGTGGTGGAAGGGGCTAGTGCCGTGCGAGTCACGCTTCCCGATGGTCGCCAGTACGATGGCAAGGTGCTGGGTGCTGATTCCCTGACGGATGTGGCGGTGGTGCAAATTAATGCCAGGAATCTGCCCACGGTTCAACTGGGGAATTCCGACACCTTGAAGCCCGGTGAGTGGGCGATCGCCATCGGCAACCCCTTGGGGCTGAGTAACACCGTCACTGCTGGGATTATCAGTGCCATGGGGCGTGCCAGTAGTGAAATTGGTGCTGCCGATAAGCGCGTGAGCTTCATTCAAACGGATGCAGCCATTAATCCGGGAAATTCCGGGGGGCCACTCCTGAATGCCGCCGGTCAAGTGGTGGGGGTCAATACGGCGGTGATTTCCCAAGCGCAGGGCCTTGGCTTTGCCATTCCCATCAATACGGCCTATCGCATTGCTGAGCAAATTATTACCACGGGTGGCGCTCAGCACCTCTACTTAGGCATTCGCATGGTGCCCCTAACTCCAGAACTGGCACTACAAATCCGTGAACAACAGCCCAACTGGACCTTGAACCGAACCCAAGGCACTCTGATCATTGGCGTTGCCCCCAATTCGCCAGCGGCAAAAGCGGGTCTGCAAGCGGGAGATTGGATTGCCAAAGTTAACGACATTAACCAACCCACCCCGCAACAAGTACAAAGCGTTGTTGAGCAAACGAAACTCGGGGAGAAAATTACTTTGGAGATTCAACGGGGCGATCGCCGGCAAACCATGAGCCTTAAACCAGAGCCAATGCCGCCGGAATTGTATCCCTCCTCTCAGCCAGAATAAGTTACCAGAATAAGTTAGTGAATAGTGGGGCTACAGTAGTGCCACTTTTCCTGCAAACCGGCGGCCGCAATAGCTGAGGCACCCGTTAAAACCCGTTAAAAATGGGGTAAACCCGATGGAGAACGCTGGGAAGCCTGTGGCTGGGGAGGGCGGCAAGGATTTGAGCAACCATAGGAAAATTCCCAATTAGGGGATGAGTACCACCTTCCCCTGCACCAAGCGTTGGCTGAGATAGCGGTGGGCATCGGCGGCAGCACCGAGGGGAAAGGTTTTATCCACAACAACCCGGAGCTCGCCGCGATCCACAAGGCTGGCCACCTGCTCTAGGATTTTGCCTTGATGGGCAAGGGCCTCCCGCAGGCCCATGAGTTGAGGGGTGAGCATCAGCGTGAGCTGAATCAAGAGGTTGCGTTGGCGGGCAATTTTCCATGGGGTATCGGCTGCGGGTTCCAAGAGGGTGGCGAGGGTGCCGTAGGGACGCACCGCCTTGAAGGTCTCGGCAAAGGTGGCACCCCCAACGGTATCAAGGGCAAGATCAACCCCCTTGCCGTCGGTCCAATCTAAAACCGCTTGCACCCAGTCGGTTGTTGTGTAGTTAATGGCGAGGGTTGCCCCCAAAGCTTCTGTAAATTGAGCTTTTGCTGGCGAACTGATGGTGGTGGCCACTTGCGCACCTGCGCGCTGCGCTAATTGAATGGCCAGATGCCCCACCCCGCCCGCGCCGGCGTGAATGAGAACGGTTTTTGCGGTAGAGAGGACATTCAACGCTGGGACTGCCCCGCGATCGCCCAAAGCTTCCCAAGCGGTAATGACGGCCAAGGGCAAAGCGGCTGCCTGAATAAAGGAGAGGGTTTTGGGCTTGTGGGCAACAGCAGCTTCCGGCACAACTGCATACTCGGCGTAACAGCCGCCGCGATCGCCCAAGCCGCCATAGCAGAAATAGACTTCATCCCCTATGCGAAAGCGCTGTACTGCCGCACCCACAGCCACCACTACACCGGCACCATCACAGCCGAGAATCGCTGGCCGGCGATCGGGAAAAAACGTGCCCCGCTGTCGTAGCTTAGTATCAATGGGGTTGACACTGGCTGCCCGCAGTTGAATTTTCACCTCATCGGCAGCTTCAATCTGCGGCTCGGGCACCTCCCGTAGCACTAAAACATCGGGCTCGCCAAACTCAGTGATGGCAATGGCTTTCATGTTTTGGCTGGCTGGGAAACCATCTCAGGACGAAATAACGCCCCTATTGTACTCCATCAACTCCACCGCCAAAGAACCCCCTCAAGGGGGAGTCATTGCCAACCCCTCCAGCACTGGTGGCTCCATTTTCAGCTGGGAAAGACTCCCTGCACAGACCCCCCTAGGCGGTAGGCTGGGACTACTATAAGCACAATCCCTTTGCAAGCATCTAGTCCAGATCATTACTTTGTTTTTGTAAAATTTTAATTTTAGATCCGCGGTTGCTCGGGGCGTAATCTCTCTCTAGGACCGGGTTTCCAGCAAATTCAAGCACCTCTAAATCTACCCGCAACTGTCCTAGGGCTGACAGCGTCGGGCCTTGCTAAAATCTTGGAGCAGAGAGAATATTTTTGTCTAGAGATGCTTGATCGACCGCCGTTGGGCACGCCATCGCCGCCGCAGGGGGAAGCCTCTATACTAGGATGTTGACCCTCTGGCCATTTGGTTTGCCCCATGAGCTTGCTCCAAGTCACTGATGTCTATGCCGGCTATATTCCCGATGTGGATATTTTACGGGGGGTTAATTTTCGCCTCGAAGCCGGGGAGCTCGTGGCTGTCATTGGCCCCAATGGCGCGGGAAAGTCCACATTAGCAAAAACCATCGCTGGTTTGCTGACGCCCCGCCTTGGCACAATTACCCTCGCCGGAGAAGATATCACCTACCTGCGGCCTCACGAAATTGTCAAAAAAGGTATTGGCTACGTGCCGCAAATTGCCAATGTGTTCCGCTCACTCACCATTGAAGAAAATCTGGAGATGGGGGCCTTTACCAAAACCGGCAACCTCAAGGCCCTCAAAGAACGGGTCTATGACACCTTTCCCCGCCTGGCGGAGCGGCGACAGCAACGGGCCGGTACCCTTTCCGGGGGCGAACGGCAAATGTTGGCCATGGGACGCGCCATGATGCTGGATCCCCAAATTATGGTCTTGGATGAGCCCTCTGCTGCTCTTTCCCCAGCGCTGGTCAATGATGTCTTTGCCAAAATCAAAGAAATTAATGCCCAGGGCACCGCTATTATTCTCGTGGAGCAAAACGCCCGGAAAGCCCTTGCCATGAGCGATCGCGGGTACGTCTTAGAAATGGGTAAAGAGCGCTATGAAGGACTGGGCAGCGAATTACTCAATGACCCCAAAGTGGGAGAACTTTACCTCGGAATTGTGCGGGCACAGCCTTAGGGCGCTGGGCTAAAAATGGCCGTTTCAAGGGCAATCAGGCTTTTTTCTAGATCATCATTGACAATTTGCACATCAAATTCTGGGGCAGCAGCAATTTCAGTTTCCGCTTGAGCTAAACGGCGGGCGATCGCCTCCTCACTGTCTTGGCCACGGCTGCGCAGGCGGTGTTCCAGTTCTGCTAAAGATGGCGGCAAAATAAAGATGTGACGCGCTTGGGGATAGGATTGGCGCACTTGACGTGCCCCTTGCAGTTCAATTTCGAGGATCACCGTTTTCCCTTGGGCAATGAGTTGAACCAGGGGGTGGCGCGGTGTGCCGTAGTAATGACCTGCAAACTCCGCCCATTCCAAGAGTTGCCCAGCGGCAATCATGGCCTTAAATTCTTCTACAGAGACAAAATAGTAATCCACCCCTTCAACCTCTGTGGGACGCGGCGGCCGGGTCGTGGCCGAAACCGAAAATGCCAGTTCGGGATGGCGTTGCCGCAGTTGCCGTAGGAGCGTTCCTTTGCCGACACCACTGGGGCCAGTAATCACAATGAGTTGCCCGGGCTGGGGCGTTGCACTGGTCATAACTGCATAGGTGAGAAACTTTTTAATCCTACTGTGTTTGCTTAGAGTTTTATCATTAAGGCAACGTGGTTGAGGCATGACCGTGAAGATTCATTTGCCCACTGAAAGTGACAATGTCCGCATTGAAATGCTGCCCCTGATTGATGTGGTCTTTTGTATTCTCACGTTCTTTATTTTGGCGGCGGTGAGTCTGACGCGGCAGCAGGCGATTACGTTGAATCTGCCCCAAGCCAGCACCAGTCAAGCCCAGTCGCAAAAGATGCTGGTGGTGAGCATTGATCCGGCAGGGCAACTCTTTGTGGATAAAGACCCAGTCGACCGCAGTGAACTCTATCAACGCTTGGCCACATACTTGAAAACCAATCCCCAGGGCATGGTAATTTTGCGGGCGTCGCAGGTGGTCAGCTATAACGAAGTCATCCAAGTCTTGGATCTTCTGCGATCCCTAGGGGGCAATCGGGTGGCCTTGGCCACTCAACCCGTTGAACAGCCGGTGCTCAGCACGGAGACCCGCCCTACCCCCCTCCCCTCGCCGCCGGCTAACGACCAACCCATACCCGCCAATCCCTAGGGCGTTACCGTGGAACCGATTTCCAGTATTCCTGTGGCCCCGGTGGGCTTTCGCTCTGGCTTTGTGGCCTTAGTGGGTCGTCCCAATGTCGGTAAGTCCACGCTCTTCAACCATCTGCTGGGACAAAAGGTAGCCATTACCTCCCCTGTGGCGCAAACCACCCGCAACCGCTTACGGGGCATTCTGACAACGGCAACAGCGCAATTTATCTTTGTGGACACACCGGGCATCCATAAGCCCCACCATCGCCTTGGGGAAGTGCTGGTGCACAATGCCAAAGGTGTTCTCAAGCGGGTGGATGCGATTGTCTTTGTGGTGGATGCTGCTAGTCCGCCGGGTCGGGGCGATCGCTACGTGGCGGATCTCCTGACAACGACTCCATCGCCCGTTCTTATGGCCATCAATAAAATTGACCTGCTGCCAGCAGCGGAGCGAGAACAGCGGCAACAGGACTATCAAACCCTTGGCCCTTGGCCGGCCTATCCCTGCTCAGCACTGACTGGAGAGGGAGTTGGTTTGCTGCAATCGGCGATCGCGGCGCAGTTGCCCCTTGGTCCCTATTACTATCCACCGGACATGGTTACCGATCAGCCGGAGCGATTCATCATGGCAGAATTAATCCGTGAACAAATTTTGCACCACACCCGCGAGGAAGTCCCCCATTCAGTAGCCGTAACAATTGAACAGGTGCAGCAGGTGCGCAACCTCACTCATGTGCACGCGGTGATTTATGTGGAGCGTCCAACGCAAAAGGCTATCATTATTGGCCAAGGGGGTCAGTTGCTCAAACAAATTGGCACCGCTGCCCGCCAAGAAATTGAAACCCTCATTGGTGGCAAGATCTATCTAGAACTGTTTGTCAAGGTGCGCCCCCGCTGGCGACAGGATCGGTTGCGCTTAGCGGAGTTGGGCTATCGCATTGAGAAGGATTGAGAACATGGAGACAGTATTGCGAGTCGGTGTGGCAGGGCCCGTGGGTTCAGGTAAAACCGCTCTTGTGGATGCTCTTTGTAAAGCCTTGCGCGATCGCTATCGCCTCGGGGTCGTGACTAATGATATTTACACCCAAGAGGACGCTCAGTTTTTGGTGCGTTCCCAAGCCCTTCCCCCAGAGCGAATTCTTGGCGTTGAAACGGGGGGATGTCCCCACACCGCCATTCGGGAAGATGT
Source organism: Thermosynechococcus sp. M3746_W2019_013 (assembly GCF_015296045.1). Taxonomy (NCBI): domain Bacteria; kingdom Bacillati; phylum Cyanobacteriota; class Cyanophyceae; order Acaryochloridales; family Thermosynechococcaceae; genus Thermosynechococcus; species Thermosynechococcus sp. M3746_W2019_013. Next base: position 49,271 of record NZ_DVDW01000009.1, read on the forward strand.
TTCCCTCAACCTAGCGGCCATTCAGCAATTGGAAACAGCTCTTCAGCCTTTGGATCTGATTTTTGTTGAGAGTGGCGGCGATAATTTGGCTGCGACATTTAGCCCGGAACTGGTGGATTTAACGATTTACGTGATTGACGTGGCTGCTGGCGATAAAATTCCTCGCAAGGGCGGGCCTGGCATTACCAAGTCGGATTTATTGGTGATTAATAAAATTGATCTTGCCCCCTATGTGGGTGCTGATTTAGAGGTGATGAAACGGGACACCCTAAAAATGCGGGGCGATCGCCCCTATGTGATGACAAACTTGAAAACTGGCCTTGGGCTAGATCAGGTGATTGCTTTTCTCACATTCCACCTGGCAGCCTAAATATCATCACATGGAATTTGACCCAATGCACAACAAGTCACTGGTCATCATCACTGGCACTGCAACAATTTGCCCCTTAAAATCGTTCTATCGGTGTTGACAGCTAGGAAGTATGATGAACTACCCATGGTTCTCACGGTTCTCATGCCCTTATTTGCCGCTCTGGTTCGACCTACGATGTGCTTACCGCAAAGCACGTTGTCAATTGTAGGGATAATTACCGTGCGATTCCTATCAGGAGGCCTACGCCGTTGATTTCAATAGGATTAAATTTTTGCCGATACAGAGCCGATACAGATTTAGCTGTTGTGGAATTCACGAGCCCAAAAACCCAAAAAAAGACTATCCGGTAGCTACGCTAACAAACTCTAACTTTGCCAAGAAAGGGTCACAGGTCTGTAGCGCTGGATCGCTGCAGCCCTGGGGCAAGTGAGTTCCTATTCATTGCCTGTTCAATTGCGAGGATTGAGTGATATGGCGATTCAAGGGGGGAGCCGCCCCATTGCTGTGCTCCTCAGTTTGGCAGTGGGCATGATTGGAGCGATCGCCCATGCCTCTTGGGCAAGTTATCGTCCACCTGCAAACATTGGCCGCCCCGGTAATCGTGAGGGAGCCGCAACGCGAATTGCCCGTCCCATGCTGCTGCGGGAGAGTACCGGTAGTACCGAAAGGTGTCTGACTGAGCCAAAGCAAACCGTGGTTGCCCTCGTGCCCAAGGATAACAATGGCCTCAGCAGCACATCCACCCCCGCCCTCTATAGCTTCATTCCCGCCAATAGGGGAGCCGCCCTAACCCTGACCCTGCGGGATCCCCAAGGTACAGAAGTCTATCGCCAAGAGCGTCCTGCCCCCACAGCAGCGGGCATTATTGGCTGGCCCGTGGAGAATGTCTCCCTCAAAAACGGTGTGGATGACCAGTGGCAACTGACTCTCACTTGCACCAATGGCACCACGGCCCTCAAAACTGTCAGCTGGTTGCGACCGGTGCCCTTATCCCTCAGCCAACAGCAGCGAATTGTCCAAGCTAAAGATGTAGCGGATGCCTTTGCCGTGGCAGGCTACTGGTACGATGCCCCCTCAATCAACTTGCTCAACAACGCCTAGCGCAGCCGGAGAATGCCCAACTCCAGCAAAAATGGCAAGCCCTCTTACCGTCTGCCCCTGTCCAGTTGACCAATGTGGCGAATCAACCCCTCCTTCCCTGGCCATCCCAGCCCTAGCTCCCTAGGGAGAGACTTGCCAGCCACTCGTAGAGGTCAGGAATATTGGCATTGGGTTGAAGGAGATCCTCCTTCATGCGCATGAGTGCCTTGGCCAAAGGTTGGGCGCGATCGCGATACTCTGCGACACTGGCCAGCAAATCTGTAAACACCTGTTCTTCGATCTGGGCGCGAGGGGGTGGCTCAGCCGTTGCATCACGGTAGGTTTCATAGGCCACAGGGGTTGCGGCAAACCCCAGTCGAAAAATAAAAGCCTTAGCTGCCTCTTGTAGTTGCCCTTGGAGCGATCGCACAGACAACTCACCGCGCTCAAAGCCCACTTCTCCTTTGAGGCTGACTTCAACAATCGCCTCTGCCATGTCTGACTGATGCCGCTGCACCAATTGCTGGAGTCGGCTCTCCACCTGGCTCACGGTGTCACTGGGGGTGAGAGTAAGGGTGTAGCGATGGATGGGACGCTGCCAATAGTCGCGCTTGAGTTCCGCCTGGGGTGGTCCCTGATCAAGGCTGACCAACAGTACTCCCCGTGGATTTTGCTGCTGATTTTCCTGAATCGAATTGGCCTCAACGGAGCCGGGATTAAAGATCCAGTCCTCAACGGCATAGTGGCGATGGATATGCCCTAAGGCCAGGTAATCCACACCCGCTTGGCGCAGGGGTAGGAGTTCGTTGTAGCGCAATGCCCCTTGGTAGCGGGAGACTTGCCCCTCAAGACCGTGGTGAAAGAGCAAAATCGTCGCACCAGCAGCGGGGGGCAGTGCCTGAATTTGGCTAGCAAGCTGTTGAATGGCCCGGGGGGCACTGGCACCATACCACTGGGAACCAATTACGCGCACACCACAGGGAAGATCAATATACCCACCCCGCACTGTTTCTGTATCCCAGGGCTGGAGAGCACCTGTCTCGTCGGGTTCCAAAAGATAGAGGTAGTCCTTTTCGCAGAGGTAGCGTAGCCAATTGGACTTGACACCGTAGGGGCAGTTGTCGTGGTTGCCCTCAATGGCGAGCACTGGAATTCCCGCCGATCGCACCTTATCAAGGACGTATTCCGCCTGATTGAGAATGCCGGGGGTAATCATCCGCTCCTCAAAGAGATCACCGGCAATCAGAACAAAGTCGACCCGTGCCTCGATGGCGTAGGTTTCCAAGGCACTGTCAAAGGCACGGAAAAAGTCCAGCATGCGGCTGGGGTTGTCTTGGCGATATTTGTTGTAGCCCAGGTGGACATCGGCAACATGCAGAAACCGCACCATTTGACCCTGTCTCCTAGGGACGATCGCTGGCAAGTTGGGCAAGGCGGACTGCCCAATTGGGATAGGCCTCTGCTGCTTGATCGGTGGCTACCACTTCCACAGTGCGATAGCAGGCCACGGGCAAGTTTAACAAACTGGCCAGAAATGCAGCTAAATCTTCACGACTCAGAAAACCCGTCAGGCGATCGCCTTGATCCAGGCGCAGTTCTTTGCCGCCGGGCTGATCCGTCAGACCACAGGGACGGACAATCGTATAGGGAAGACCACTTTGGCGCAGCATATTTTCCGCTGCTAGTTTCCACGTCAGGAGGCCCCCCAATTGTTTGTTGTATTGAACCGCCAAGGGCTGTCCCTTAACATCAAGATTTGCTTGCTGCGGACGGGTAACCCCGGCAGAACTGACCTGAATAATGCGAGGTAAGGGCAAGCCCCCATAGGCTTGGATGAACTCTATCTCAAGCCTGAAGGAGCCGGGGCGAAAGTGAGGGTTGAGGGCACCGTCATACTCAAACTTGCTCAGCATCAGTTGCAGTGAGTAAATTTGCCCCACATTCAGCGGCGGGGCATTGGTGGCCGTGCGTGCCCGAAATACAGGGATAAAGTGGCTAAAGGGCAACTCAACCGTGATCCACTGATCGGCCGCCGTATCAAAAGAGATGGCATAGCCGACGCCATCCCAAGCGGGGTCACTGCGTAGGAAAAATTTATAGCGCTGGCCATCGCCGCGAACCCGTAGTTGAATGCCCGTATATCCTTGGAAATTGAGCGGTGGGGTGAGGTTGCGGGTGCGAATCGAGACAAAGCCCCCAGAATTTTCTGTAGAAACCACCCCTGTGAAGAGAGCACTGTGATCCTTGAGGTAAAACTGGCTGGCACTGACGCCGCCCATGACCACATCATCAAGGGCACCCCAAACTTCCTTCAGAGGCGGCGTGGGATAGCGATAGTCAAAGAGAGGATAGGTGTTGGGTTGACTTTGAAAATAGGGTTGGGCACGTTCCAACAGATGCCGCATCCCCTCAAATTCAACGGCCTCTGGGCTAGCACCGACAATTTCAAGGCCCGGAGGTGGCGCGTTGGGATTGGGCTGTACCTTTGCCCCGACACAGTTGATCACCGCTCGACTCCCCTGCAGGAGATCCGCAGGCAAGGGCTGAGTCACATCGGCAACGACAATCTCTAAAAAGGGGTCTGGGGGAAGCCCACTTTCAGCCTTGGCGCGATCGCGCACCACTGCCCGCACAGCATAGCCTTGACCCAAGAGGGTTTTCACCACGGCTTGACCGGTTCGACCCGTTGCCCCCATAACCACCACCAGGCCACTGCCCCGATAGGCGGGCGGCTTGAAGAGATCCGGTAAAAGGGGGGACAGCACGGGGCGCAGAGGCTCCAGCGTTCCTACAAAAGGTAAGGTTTGAAAAAAGCGCAGTGTATCGAGAAAGCGACCAAGTTCCCAGTTATTTGCCATAGAGGGGCACCACGCTTGACCAGTGGGGGAATTTTTCCCCTGCCCTTAGTGTATCGTGCCACTGTTGGGCTGCCCATGTCAGCAAAGCCCGGCCATAGTCGCTGAGATGGGGAGGGCGCAGGTGTTTGGAGGGGTGGGGCCAAGTGGCTAGGAGCACCTCTGCCTCGCTGTCTGTGACCAGGCGATCGCCCCAAAGGGCGTGGAGACGCCCTCCCTGATAGCGATAAATGCCAAGGTATTGATGCCCCTGCTGGGCGCGGCGTGACACGATCCCATCCTCTTCTAGGAGTGCGTTGCGATAGTGCCAGGCCATTGTGCCCAGACTAGACAGACCCAAAAGAGGGACTTCCAATTGTTGGGCCAGTATGCGGGCAGTGACGACCCCCAACCGCGTTCCCGTAAAGCTGCCCGGACCACAGCCAATGGCGATCGCCCCCAGTTTAGCCCAAGTGTAACGACCCATGAGTTCCCCAAGGCAGGGGTGAAGTTGGCTGGCCAGTTCTCGACCCAAGGGCCATGTTTTCACCTCTAGCAGTTGATCCGCCTCCAGATCATAGAGACCGGCCACCAGTGTAGCATCACTCGTATCAAAGCCAAGACAAAGCAGATTAGCTCACTCCGATAGCGATCGCCACCAAGCCAGCCACTAAGAGCAATCCACCCCCAACCAACAGGGCTGCCCGTACTTTTTGCTGAGGTGTCCAAGGCTGCGCTTGATAGACCTTGGGTTCAATGGCAAAGTTGTTGAGGCGACCGCCCTCATCGGTGGTATAGCGCATCGAAACAAACCTCAATTCAGCGTTACAGTGCAGCTATTTTAACAAGCGAGCTTTAGGACTCTTGAGAATCCTTAACAATTTCTTGCAATTGACCATGCCGATCCAGGCGTAACCAACGACCGCGCCAGTAGATGCGATTACCAAAACAGCCCCCCAACCAAATCAGGAAACTCATCACATCCCGCAGAGGCAATAGCCACAACCACAACAGCAGCCGTGGCGTGCCCATCAAAACAATGCTGATCACGGCCTGCAACCAGCGAATCCCCTGCACCGTCAAAAAGAGCCCTAAGGTCCAAGGTGTTGGAAACAGACCCCACAGCAGGGCACTATAGACAGTGCCAAACGTCAACACTATGCCAAAATACTGATTGCCGCGATTGCTGCGAATACTGCGAGACCAGCGCAGTTCCCGTTGGACAGCCTTGAGAAAGGAATCATTGCCACAGTCATTGTCAAGGATATAGGTGGATAACTCCACCCGGTACCCCGCCCGCCAAGCCGCATATCCCAATTGATAATCTTCACCAACACGATTGAGGGCAATCTCAAAACCGCCAATTTTTTCTAGAACCTCCCGCCGCAACAGCACTGTAGGTCCAATGGCAAAACGCAGTCCCCCATCTAGGCGCCGCGCAACCAGCACACTAGGAATAAAGTCCAGACACCGCCCCAGGGCGACAAAGGCGGCTCCTAACCTTTGGGGCTGGTGATCGATGTAACCGCAGGTAACGACTCCCACCTCCGGATCCGCTAACGGTTGGGTTAGGGTGGCTAGGTAATTGGATCGAACCCGCACGTCACTATCTGTTTCCACAACCACGCCATAGCGCGCATGGGCAAATAGTTGCGATACGTTGCTGGTCTTTAGGTTGACGCCACGAATTTGGCTACAAAAATACCAACGGGCACGGTGGGGATAGGTTTCACAAATTGCCTGCAGGACGGGTATAGCAGGATCATTGGGGTTTTGCACACCAAAGAGAACTTCGTAAACGGGGTAGTTTTGCTCACACAGCGAGGACCAATTTTGCCATGCCCTTGCCTCTAAGCCACACACAGGCACCAAGATCGAGACTGCGGGCAAGGTCTCTAGGGGGGCGGTTTTCTCCTTTCTGAGATTTGTGAAAAATTGCCAAGTGAGTGCCCCTGCAACAATATAGAAAAGGGCCCCTGTACAGCTCAGCAGGGTGAGAAGAATGAGCACAAGACTCATGATCTAGCCGTAATGGTGCCACTTAGGGGTGAACTGGCACTGGCATAGGCTTTGACGGGAATGCGCCCCGCTAAGTAGGCAAGGCGGCCAGCAGTGGTTGCAAGTGCCATGGCTTTGGCCATTGCTGGGGCATTTCCCGCTTGGGCGATCGCCGTATTAATCAACAGAGCATCGGCTCCCAATTCCATGGCAGCGGCAGCCTCACTGGGCGTGCCAATCCCCGCATCCACCACAACCGGAACACTGGCTTGATCAATAATAATTTGGATATTGGCAGCATTGCGCAAACCTTGCCCTGAGCCAATGGGGGAAGCCAAAGGCATTACGGTGACACAGCCCACTTCCTCAAGGCGTTTGGCCAGCAGGGGATCTGCATTGATGTAGGGAAGAACTGCAAACCCTTCTTTGACCAGTTGCTCAGCTGCAACTAAGGTGCCAAAGGGGTCGGGCAACAGATACTTAGGATCCGGAATCACCTCAAGTTTGACAAAGTTGTTATCTTCTTGACCCAAGAGCTTGGCCATTTCTCGGCCTAAACGGGCAACGCGAATCGCCTCCTCAGCGGTTTGGCAGCCAGCGGTGTTGGGCAGTAGCCAGATTTTACTCCAGTCAAGGGCATCCACAAGTCCTTCATGACCCGGGGCATTGGTTTGAACGCGACGTACGGCTACCGTAACAATTTCGCAACCGCTTGCGGCAACACTGGCCTGCAGATCTGCAATGGAACGATACTTACCCGTACCAGTCATCAGACGTGAACGAAATTGCCGCCCAGCGATCATTAGCGGGGCATCTTCAATCAACTGCTCAGAAGGAGGCGCAGTCACCATGATGTCCTTGTGAAGTGAAAAGCACTAGGGTTTGCTTTTCTACAATATCAGGGTTACGCTCTTTGCTGCTGCGACCTTGGAAAACTTATGGCATCATAGAGGCACCATAATCACAGGAGTGCAACATTGGTGCATGGCACACATTGGCAACAATGCCGCCATTCAGGCTGCCGATCGCCTGCTACGCCAGTATGGGTTTGATTTGGATGGCTCCTCAGTTGAGGTCATCTTAGATCGCTGGTTGCGTCATTTTCCTCCCCGCTGGATTCGCCTCGCACTCATTGAAGCCCTTTATCTGGGGCGTTATAAAGCCATCTCTGTAGAGCAAATTTTAGAGCTGTGGCAACGGCGTGAGCAACCAATTTATCACTTCAACAGTGAGTTTGAAGCCATTATCTGCCAGTCATTGCCCGTTAGTGTGCCGGAACCTCCTCCTTCTCGCCTTTTAGAGACACCCAGCAATACCAGAATCAGTGAATTCCACCCCGATTCAGTTTCTGACCCATTTGTTACCAAGTTAACCAGTATTGTGCAGCAGTGGCAGTCCCAAGACTTCCTCGTGGAGCAAGGCGATCGCTCCTCCTAGGCCGTTGCAGGTTATACTCTTTTGGGTAAGATTTGGCACCTCCACCTATGGCTGTTTTTGAAGGCACCTATCAAGTTCTGGGAACGCCTCGCTTTGGCATTGTGATTTCCCGTTTCAATGATCTGATTACAACCAAGCTGCTAGAGGGTTGCCAAGATTGTCTGCGTCGTCATGGCATTGATCCCAATCCCCACGGTTCTCAAGTGGACTATGCTTGGGTACCTGGTAGTTTTGAAATCCCCCTTGTGGCAGCTCAACTGGCGGCCAGTCGTCGCTATGCTGCCATTATTTGTCTGGGGGCAATCATCCGTGGCCAAACCCCCCACTTTGATTATGTGGCTGCTGAAGTCACCAAAGGTATTGCCACTGCCTCTATGCAAACCGGTGTGCCCATTATCTACGGCATTCTCACGACTGATACGATGCAACAGGCCCTTGAGCGCGCTGGCATCAAAAGCAATAAAGGTTGGGAATATGCCCTCAATGCCCTGGAAATGGCAACCCTGATGCAAACTCTCCCCAGTGCCATCAATCCACCAACAACCAAACTCAGCCCCAGTACCCGTGTTCTCACGGATGGGTAATCCCAAACGGTCAAGCAGAAATTGCCCCCCAGAGCTACCAAGGACTGCCAATCATCGTAAATGCTGCCCAAAAGTATGGATGGGAAAGTAGACGCCCACCCCCAGGTTGAACTTCTTGGGGCAAAGGAATCGAAAGCCCTCCCCGCAGTCCAGCACTGCGCAGATGATTCTCCTCAATCACAACCTGCCCGCGGATCATGGCAAGCTGCGCCTGTCGCAAAGCCTCTGCCTTAATCGGAGCAGTTCTCAACTGGTCATAAAATGCCGTCATCAAGGCTAGTGTTCCTTCATCACTGACATACCAAAGGCTGGCAACCGAACTCTTCACACCTGCTTGGAGTGACAGTCCAGCAAACCCAAGTTCTGCATTGGCATCTCCTACTGCTGTGCGACAGGCACTCAGCGTCATTAGCTCTGTGGGTGGCTTGAATAAACGCAACTGCCCTAATTCAGCCATTGAAAGCCGCCTATCCCAAAACTGAATATAGGAATTTTGTGGCTTACCTACATTAAATTCAGCATGGGTCGCCAGATGCAGGATAGGATAGAGACTGCGCCGCCGCTGGGTTTCCAAGTTTGAGACCGTAAAAGCTTCATTGAGGAATACTTGCCCTTGACCTACCAGTTGAGTAATTGTTTGTAGCTCGATGGGAACTGCTGGCAAAGGACTTTGATCTGTGAACTTGGAGGCGCCTATTGCCAATACCGAGGCATTTTGCAACGGTTGGTAGCGGGTATCCACCAAGTTAATACTCGGAATGAGACCCAGGTTATAGCGTTCCACTAGAAACTGACCATTACGACCTATTGGACTATCACTAACTGTCGAGGAAATAAGATTTGACCCCGTGTGCAAAGCAGCGATCGGCACACTCCGTAACCCTTGATCAAGGGCAAAAACCAGTGTATTAATGCCTCGTGCTTGCAATTCAGTATCAACGCTACCCATGATCAATTGGTAGAGCTGCTGCGCGAAGGGCAGATAGGATTGGCTATTGGTTTTTGTTGGATCTCGCACTTCGCGGTTAAAAGCAGCAATGACGCGGCGCACGACTTCTTGGGGTACTCGAACGGATTGATAAATCGGTTCCCCTTGAGGCGTGATAATGAATATATCTAACTGGTTGGGTCGCCAAAAGACATGGGTCAGCGCAGGTTTTTGACCTGTTTCTTGAGCTATACGCCCCAATAATTCCTTGATTTGATCAATGTCAAGGAACTGTAGTCCCTCTTGGCCGGGAGTACTCAAAAATTCACTAAAGTACTCACCAAACTCAAAGGAATAAAGCTGCTGCAGCAGTTTGATAGCACTGTTGTAATCTCCCTGATCAAAAGCGGTACTGATTTGCTGACGGATGATTTCAATGCCGGGAAAGTAAAAGACTTGAGCGGTATTCTGGGGCAGTTGAGTGCTTTGTATCTCCTGGCCAAGTAAGATTCCACCTAGATCTTGTTGAATTTGGGATTCTGGAGGTACTGGTGGGG
>NZ_DVDW01000040.1:0-1658 GCF_015296045.1 Thermosynechococcus sp. M3746_W2019_013
CACAGGCCAACTCGACTACCTCTTTACCAAGGATAGTTTCATACTCTGTTCAGAGTCTCCGTTGGAGTAGTATCATGAAAGCAATTTCAAGCCCACTGGCGTCACTAAGTTAGGAGCATCAATCAATGGATGGCTTTTGGGAAAATGTCCTGCGCTACCAACGGTATTTTGTTACGGTTCTATTGGGCGTAGTATGGAATTTTGTTGAGCCATTGGTGCCTCTTTTTAAGCGTCCGCTGAGCGCGATCGCCCTTATTGGCCTCATGGCGGGACTCCTCACGTTTGTGGCACTGACGTTACGAGCAATGTTGGGTTTAACCGCCGCATAAGGTAGCACGATGGCCCCTTCCCTGCCCATCAAGGCACAAATTGACCTGATTTTGCTGAGTCTCGAAGCCTTGGCTCATGTGGGTTCAGCAGAGGTCCTGGCATTGGCAGAAGCTATGGGGTTTGAGGCCTACTTGCCTGATCGTGTGGGGTTATGGCGACTGCGGCAATCGAGTCCCCTGCGGCGGGGTCGCAATGGCCGACGCAAACTAGATGTGGACGAAGCCCGTGCCTTGGCCTTGATCTGCAGCCGCTTAGCCCAGCAGCACCAACAAACCATCCGCACCGCCATTGAATGCTGGCAACAGCAGACAAGTCAAGGTCGCCCCCCCCACTTAGATGCGGTTCTTGGGGATTATATTGATCGCTTCACTAGTTTGTATCAAGACCGAATGGCTGATGACAGCAGGGATGGCACTGAATTAGCACAACTGGCCTTAGACTTACTTGTGGATTTGCTCTTTTACAGTACGCCTCAGGGGGCACGCCGCCTTTGGATCACCCTGCTAGAGCGCACTACTCCTGCGCCCCCTTCTCTGTTATTGGTGGAACCTGAACCAGTACCTGCACCAGCCCCTGAACTGCCCACCCTGTTTCCCCATTCCGATGTCTAATGAGTACTACCCTCAGCTATTCTCAGCCCACTTGCCAACTGGATGTTGCTGCTGAATTTTTTCCTTTTAGTCAGAAGCTGCGCCGTGCGCCCGTGCGATCGCTCCACTTTACGCTGTCTCTCGGAGAAAAACTCAGCTTTGAGGGCAACGATCGCCAGCTCTATCAACTCAAAACGCTCGTCAACGAGTATATTGAGGCTTTCCTGAGGCATCACCCAACACCGACAGAAGTGACTGCAGAGGGCTTTGCCCTGCGATCGCGATCGCCTCTTGAACATGAACTCCATCTACCCGATGGGCAGGTGATTCTTCTGCAACTGACAGAACTATACGACTTGGTGACCGTTCTTGATAACTGGTCTGCCGTCATGGAACCGTTGCCAGAACTGGTGGAGCGCGCCCAATCAACCTTTGCTCAAATCCCAGTCTGGGCCAAAAGTGCAGCGGTAGCCGTGGCCGTAGTTGCTGCCTTTACCCTTGTCAGCCAACGCTGGCGAATACCCTCAGCTCCGATGGTTGTCAGTTCCTCTAAGGCGAGCCGTGAGGAACCCAACCTGCCTCACCTAGCGATGCCATCGCCTTTGCCAGAACCTGCGGAACCCCCACAACTCACTCCCCTACCTAGCCCGCCACCAGCTCCCCCTGAAACTTCTACGCTTGTGCCGCTGCCTTCACCCCCAGAAATGCCGCCCCCAGCGATCGCGCCTGCCCCACCCC
>NZ_DVDW01000060.1:0-20000 GCF_015296045.1 Thermosynechococcus sp. M3746_W2019_013
GGGGGTGGGAGATAGGGATGGAGGAGGAGTTGGCGTTAACCCTGGCGACACTTCCTCAGGACTCGGACTGGGGGTGGGAGTTTCCGTCTGCTCTGGGGTGGGCGTCGGTTCCGTGGGGGTGGGTTCCGGCTCTGGGGTCGGTGTCGGAGTGGGGCGGGGCGTCATCTCTACGGGTGGTACAACAGTCGGCAGGGTTGGTGGAAATGCCTGTTCCTGAGGATGCGGGGGAGGAGGAGTCACTGTGTCCACGCGTTGATGGCGCAAAAATAGCCCTAGGCCAATGCCCGCTAGGCTGCCAAAGATTGCCGTTCCCAACAGCCACAGCCACGGCGAAAAATTGCGTTGTCTAGGGGAAGCAACGACTGCTGTCCCCTCTGGTTGAGTATTGGCAAAAACAGTGGATCGGTGCTGCGGCATTACCGCCACCGTTGCTGTGGTTTGACGCGCCACAGACTGCCCCATCAGCAGTTGTAACCAGGCCCGCACCGTTTGGGGACGCTCACGGACATCCAAAGCCATTCCCACTTCAATAGCATCAATGGTGCGCTGGCTTAGATTGGGCTGAAACTGGCGTAAGTCCTCGAGCGGCACGCGATCGCGCAGGATCGAGGCCACAGGCGGGCGTCCGGCCAAAAGGGCATAGAGGGTTGCCGCAAGAGCATAGACATCAGTGGCGGGCGTCCATTGGTGGCGCGGTAAATACTGCTCCACTGGCGCATAACCTGCTGAGACCAGCCCCGTATTTGTTTCCGTCACCCCAGTGGTGTATTCACGGGCAATGCCAAAGTCAATCAGCACCACCTGATCGGTGCCCTCCCGCAGCATAATGTTATCGGGCTTGACATCGCGGTGCAGTAGGCCATGCTCATGCACCAATTCAAGGGCACTGGCCACTTGGCGGATATAGTGGAGCGCCGTTTTTTCCGGCAGCGGGCCTTCCTCCTGAATCACCTGCGCCAATGTTCGGCCGGGGATATAGTCCATAACAATGAAGGGGCGACCCCCCTCAATAAAGCAATCACTGACACGCACAATGTGGGGATGATTAAACTGGGCAAGACGCTGGGCTTCCTGAATAAACCGCTCCCCCAGATCATGAATCCGCTTTGGGGGTTCCTGCTGCAAGTTCAATGTTTTGAGCACCACCGTCTGATGGAGTAGGGTGTGGGTTGCGCGATAGGTGACCCCAAAGCCCCCCTGGCTCAAAAGGGCATCGAGGCGATATTTGCCCCCTTGGAGGATTGTGCCCACACTAAGTAAACTAAGGGAGGACATAGGTACCTTAGGGACGCAATGGAGCAGACGGAGCAGTGGTTGACAGCGGGGCTGACCGTTGACTGAGAATCACCAAGCGATAGCCCAAATATGCAGGTAAGGTTGCCATCATCATCAAGAGTATCACGGACAACAAAGATTCCCATTCAAACCGCGGTCCATAGTAACTACGGTAAGGGTCATATTTAGGAGTCGGCTTAATTTTTTCCCTGAGTGCCATGGGTCGCCTAAAGCGCAGGCGGCGATCGTCCAGCTTTTCAAATAAAATCCAGCCCCCCTGGGCTTCCTCCTGGCAGACTTTGCGCAGGACATCGGGATTGTGAAATTGGTTGCGGCGCGATCGCAGGATTTTGAATTCCCAACCCGCCAACTTGGGGGACGCTTGATGGGGTTCTTCTTTAGAGGGGTAGGTGGTCAACTGTTCCTCTTCTTCATCGCATTGTTGACTGAGTTGCTTTTGCCAGCCCCACCACTGATAGTAAAGCAGTGCTGACACACCGAGGCTACCACTCATCAGGGACAATAGCAGCACTTCAGCCATAGCGAACAGGAGCAAGAGTCTGTTGGGGGATCATACTTAGAGGGTAAAAGGTTATCTTCCCCTCAGGCGCGATCGTCTCCCTCGCCGCGGCGGACAAAGTGGCAAATGCCCCGTTCTGAGGCACTGATAAAATCGCAAAACTCTTGAATGAGAGGATGCACAAACTGTTCCCGCAGGTGCTGAACGGCTTGGGAGGTGGTCAATTGTGAGCGGTAGAGAATATCTAAGGCTTTTTTGAGGAGCTGTCGGTCTTGGGCAGAAAAGCCGGCTCGCCGTAAGCCCACCACATTTAAGCCCATGATTGTGTTGGTGCTGAGGCTACGGGTCATACAAAAGGGGGGCACATCTTTTTGAATGGCAGTACCGCCAGAAAGCATGGCCAAGCGACCAATGCGGGTAAATTGATGCACCAGGCAGTTGCCGCTGATAAAAGCGCGATCGCCCACATGGGCATAGCCAGCAATCAACGTATTGTTGGCGATTGTCACATGATTCCCCACATAAACATTGTGACCCAAGTGGCTATGGGCCATCAGCAAGCAATCATGCCCTACATGGGTGACTGTTTCTGGCTGGGTTCCCCGATGAATCGTCACTCCCTCCCGCAACGTACAGCGATCGCCAATGTGGACATAGCTAATTCCCCCTTGATAAGCCAGATCTTGGGGCAGATCGCCAATCACCGCCCCACTATGTACTTTGCAGTTCTCGCCAAGGCGGGTATATCCCAATAGGGTCACATGGGGAGCCAACTGCGTACCGCGTCCAATCTCCACCGTGGCCGCCACATAGCAAAAAGGACCAATTTCCACCTCTTCTCCAATGTGGGCACCCGCCTCAATGACTGCCGTGGGATGAACCGCCATGACATTCCTGCACGATTGGCTAAAGATTCTTAACATAAAAGAGATTAAGCGATTTTGATCCCCGATGACGAACGACCTGCGGCACTATCTCCAGCTTTTAGAACAGCGGCAACAACTGCGACGCATCACCGTACCCGTTGATCCTGATCTGGAAATGGCCGAGATTTGCAATCGGCTATTGGCCGCAGGCGGGCCGGCCTTGCTCTTTGAAAACGTCATTGGTTCCCCCTATCCCGTGGCGATGAATCTTTTGGGAACCCTAGAGCGGGTCTGCTGGGCAATGAACATGGATCACCCCTTAGAGCTAGAGACCCTTGGTGAAAAGCTAGCGAAGCTGCAGCAGCCCAAGCCGCCGAAAACCCTGAGTCAAGTCCTTGATTTTGGCAAAATTCTCTTTGATGTTGTTCGTGCCAAGCCGAGCCGTGATTTGCTGCCCCCCTGTCAGCAGGTGGTGATCAAAGCTCCCGATTTGGATTTACGCCAACTACCGCTGATTCGCCCCTACCCCAAGGATGCGGGCAAAATTATTACCCTTGGTCTGGTGATTACCAAAGACTGTGAGACCGGCATTCCCAATGTAGGCATTTACCGCTTGCAACTGCAATCCCCAACCACCATGACCGTCCATTGGCTCTCGGTGCGGGGAGGGGCACGCCATCTGCGCAAGGCAGCTGCCCAGGGCAAAAAACTAGAGGTGGCGGTAGCCTTGGGGGTTCATCCTTTGATTATCATGGCCGCGGCAACACCAATTCCCGTGGATTTATCCGAATGGCTCTTTGCGGGTCTCTATGGTGGGGGTGGTATTCAGTTGGCCAAGTGCAAAACCCTTGATCTAGAGGTACCTGCCCAGTCGGAATTTATCCTTGAGGGCACGATTACCCCTGGTGAAGTCTTGCCCGATGGCCCCTGTGGCGATCACATGGGGTACTACGGTGGTGTGGAAGATTCGCCAGTTATTCATTTCCACTGCCTCACCCATCGTCGCAATCCCATTTACTTGACTACATTTAGTGGTCGCCCCCCCAAGGAGGAGGCAATGATTGCCTTAGCCCTCAACCGCATTTACACACCCATTTTGCGGCAGCAGGTACCGGAAATTGTGGACTTCTTTTTGCCCATGGAAGCCCTCAGTTATAAGGCGGCGATTATTTCCATTGACAAAGCTTATCCTGGCCAAGCCCGGCGCGCCGCCCTTGCCTTTTGGAGTGCCCTACCCCAATTTACCTACACCAAGTTTGTGATTGTGGTGGACAAAGAGATCAATATCCGTGATCCGCGGCAAGTGGTGTGGGCCATTAGCTCCAAGGTGGATCCCAGCCGTGATGTCTTTATTTTGGAAGATACTCCCTTTGATTCCCTTGACTTTGCTAGCGAAAAAATCGGCCTTGGGGGACGCATGGGCATTGATGCCACTACCAAAATTCCCCCAGAAACAGACCATCCTTGGGGCGATCCCCTCACCGCGGATCCGGGGGTGGCACGGCGAGTCACGGAACGCTGGCAGGAATATGGTCTTGGGGATATTGATTTAACCGCCGTAGATGCAACGCAGTTTGGCTATGAGCTAGACCCGGCCTTTCGTTGGCGATAAGTGCAACAACCGCGTTCATAAAACGCGTTCATAAAAGATGACAAATAGACAAGTAGAGATGGGGTAGAATGCTTGTCCGCCAAAAGTTGATCACTGTTTAGGGGACTGGCCGCGATAGGCTAAAAGATAGGCTCACTAATCTACTGCTACTGTCTGGATACTTGGGATGGGTCGCACCTACCGCACCATTGGCATTAACCTCAAGGCCATGCCTCTGGGGGAAAGCGATCGCCTGCTCAGTGTCTTTAGTCGCGATCGCGGGCTGCTGAAGTTAGTTGCCCCCCATAGCCGCAGCTCCCGCTCGAGACTGGGGGGACGGGTGGATTTGTTTGTTGTCAATGACCTCTTTATTAGCGCCGGCCGCAATCTAGACCGCATTCTTCAAGCAGAGACAGTAGCCACATACCAAGGCCTCAATAACCACTTGATCACGCTGACCGCTGCCCAATATCTCGGTGAGGTGGTGCTCTACCAAATCCATCCCCAGCAACCCCAGCCGGATCTCTTTGATTGGCTCTGTGCCACGTTGGATCAGCTTCAGGGGGCTTCGAGTCGCGCTGCCCTGGCGCTATTGGTGCGCGGCCTGTGCGGCATCCTGCAATTGGAGGGTATTGCCCCGGAATGGTACCAGTGCCAGGAAAGTGGCTGCAAAATTGCCATCCCTACAGCGGATACCGACTGGCGATTGGGTTTTAGTTTTGCCAGTGGCGGCGTTTTCACGATCAGGGCGGATCAGACAGTGGGGAATGGGTCTCTTGGTGGTGCGGGGGGCGATCGCCAACTGACAGCCAGTGAAGTCCGTCTGGGGCAATGGCTTGCGATGCCCACCACGCAATTCTTAGCACGGGAGGAATTCCTCGCCCAAGCCGAGGCTTATCCCTTCAGTGTTTGGCTCTCCCTGGAGCGGCTGTTGCGCCAGTACCTGCAATTTCATCTGGAGCAACCGTTGCGGGTGCCCCCCCTCCTTGATAGTTGTTTTTCACCTGTTGGGGTGTCCCAGCCATGACCATTGAGCAGCAAGACATTCCCTTGGAGTTGCCCCTACCACCGGTGCCGCCCCTCTGGCAAAACCGCAATTTTATTGCTCTTTGGCTGGCACAGGTCTGCTCGCAGTTGGCCGATAAAATTTACCTTGTATTTGTCATTGCTCTGATTACGGAGTTTTTCCAAGCGGCAAACCAGAGCATCAGTGGTTGGGTGTCGGCGATCATGATTGCCTTTACGATTCCGGCCATCCTCCTTGGATCCGTGGCGGGGGTGCTGGTGGATCGCTGGTCAAAAAAACAGGTGCTCATTGTTACGAATTTATACCGTGCCCTCCTCGTTTTAGGGATTCCGATCACAATTCTCCTTGGCGCCGGGCAGTGGTTTGGGTTTATGGCGCTGTTGCTGATCACGTTTACAATTTCCTGCTTAACCCAGTTTTTTGCCCCCGCCGAACAGGCCGCCATTCCTCTGCTGGTGGATAAGTCCCATCTGATGTCCGCCAATTCCCTCTACACGCTAACGATGATGGCGGCTCTTGTTGTGGGGTTTGCTGCGGGTGAGCCGCTTTTGCATCTGGCGAGCCACTGGCATGCCCGGTGGGGTGGGGCAGTGTTTGTTAGCGCCTGCTATGGTGGGGCAGCCCTTCTATTGATGCTGCTGCGGCCACCGGATCAGTGTCATCTGCCCCCGAGTCGCCCTCGGCAAGTGTGGCAAGAACTCCGCCAAGGCCTTCAGCTTTTACAGGAATATCCCGCCCTGCGTTTTGCGCTGCTGCAACTCATTTTGCTCTTTGCCAGTGTGGCCGCCATGTCCGTTTTGGTGGTGCGCCTTGCGGAAATCTTACCTGGCCTCGATACGGCTCAATTCGGTTTTCTGTTGGCCGCAGCGGCCGGCGGACTCGGGCTAGGGGCACTGCTGTTGAATACCGTGGGTAAGCGCTTTGCCTATGGCTGGTCAAGTTTGCTAGGCTGTTGGGGAATGGGAGGCATGTTCCTTGGTCTGTCTCTGAGTCTCGATTCCTTGGCTTGGAGCATCGCCTACGTCGTGGGGTTGGGCTTTTTTGCCGCCTTTGTGGCAATTCCCCTGCAAACCCTCATCCAACTCATGACACCACCCGAACAGCGAGGCACTATCTTTGGCCTGCAAAATAACCTGGTGAATATTGCCCTCAGTGTGCCCTTGGGCGTGGCTGGTTTAGCGGAGACATGGTGGGGGCTGCAACCGGTACTCATCGGCTTGGGGGGGGCGATCGCCCTTGGTGGGACGCTGATGACCCTCAGCCATCGCAACGGTATGGTGAGCGGCAACCTGCTCTAAAAGTTCCATAAAAAATCTTAAATCCTTTCATCTTGACGTTTTTTGCGCTACGCTGTACAGTCAATTGACGCTTTTGCTGGCGTAACTTACCATGTCACCCGCCTTCCCCTCATCCTCTACGACCTCTTCTAGTCCTGTGATCGCCCTCAAGGAAATGGTGTCGCGGTTACAGCGGGAAAACAGCAAAATTCAGGAGCTATTGGCATCCCTGAGCTTTGCGCTGCGGAGTTTCAATAATCTGAATCAATTTTTTGAACTGATCCCGCTGATTACCTGTCGGGTAACGGAGGCGGAGGCAGCTGCATTGGTCCTATTTCGCGCCGATGGCCAAGCCCGTCTTGAACAGCTCCATTGTCACGCCAGCGATCAGTGCCCCAATATTCGTGCTGCCCTAGAAACCGCCACCCGTACCCTTGCCAATAGCGTTGGTATGGCTGCAATCGATGCCGGGAGCGATCGTCCTCGACTTGAGCAGCTTTTAGATCAGCAACTGCGGGAACGTCTTCCCCAAGGCATTCAGTTCTACGCCACCGCCATTCTCGTCAAGGATTCCAGACTCACAGAGCGGGGACGGTTATACGTTTTTAGCCAACAACCGGACTATGGGTGGAATGAAACGCGACAGCAACTGTTGCAGGTGATTGCGGATCAAACGGCGGTGGCCATTGCCAATGATGAATTGGCCTTAAAGTTGCGCGATCGCCAGCGCTTGGATCGGGAACTGGAAATTGGTGCTGAAATTCAACGGCGACTTTTGCCCCACCGCTGTCCCAAAATCCACAGCCTAGAGCTAGCCGCCGAGTGTCGCACCGCCAGTTGGGTTGGGGGAGACTATTACGACTTCATTCCCATTACCTATGGCCTTAGCGATCAACAAGAGATTGAACAAGGCCGTTGGGGCATTGCCATTGGCGATGTCATGGGTAAAGGGGTACCCGCCGGACTGATCATGACCATGACCCGTGGCATGCTGCGGGCAGAAGCGCTGAATGGTCACCGTCCCAGCCGCATTTTGCAGCACCTCAACCGGGCGATGCAGCCGGATTTAGAAAGCTCCCACCGCTTTGTGACCCTCTTTTACTCTGAGTACAACCCGCAAACCCGGATTCTTGCCTACAGTAATGCTGCCCACCTGCCCCCCCTCCTATGGCGGGCTGAAACCGGGATGATCCATCGGCTGGACACCTACGGTATGCTCATTGGCTTGGATCCCCGCAGTCAATACCAAGAAGCCGAAGTACGCCTCCAAGCAGGGGACACCGTGATTTACTACACTGATGGCATCACAGAAGCCGATAATCCCAAGGGCAAACGCTTTGAGGAAGAAGGGCTAGCAGCGGTTGTCAAGGAAGGCTGCGCCAAAGGTTTAGGGGCACAGGCACTATTGGACTATATCTTTGATGCCGTTGATGCCTTTACCAATACCAAGGGCCGACGCAGCGACGATATGACGTTGGTGATTCTGCGGGTGATTGACCAGTAGGCCACACCGCAACCCTGGCCCTGGGGATTGTCAGTTGCCCCCTCCGCTCCTGTAACAGAGAGCCCTCCCAAGGTCATGGCAATCAAATCAATAAAAGCGGTTAAGATAACCGCAGGTATGTACGAGGTGGCGATGCGCTACTTTGTTGAGGTCAGCTTCCGTTGTGATGATGATGCCATTTGGGACACCCTAACCCGTTACCTTGGCTTTGTGGTTGCCGAAACCCTTGACCAGGCTATGACACTGCATCATTTTTTTGAGATGCATCCAGTGGTGTCTGGCGTGGAAACCTTTGTCCAATCCAGCGAAAGCCAACCCTATCTGCTGCTGACCACCTATCCAGAGCGCATCAGCAAGGCCAATGTTCAACGCAGTCGTTTTCAGGAGGCGCTGGCAATTCTTGGCGAACAGAGTTCTGGGCTGGCGGAATGGCTCTTTATGGAGACTACGGGGGATGAGTATTAAGCGCTCTACTCCACGATAGGGAAAACTATAAAATATAAAGTCCCCTTGGAGCACACCACAGGAAGTTGTGACGTTGCTATGTCCAACGATCGCCCGCTGATGCATTCTGAGACTGAATCCCCTGCCCTGCGCTTAGGACGTAACCCCGGTTTGCAGGTGCGCCACGATGAGGTGGAGCGATCGCTGTTGACGCCGATGCTTCAGCACTATGCTGAACTCAAGGACGCCTATCCCCAAGCCCTGCTTCTCTATCGGGTGGGGGATTTCTACGAAACCTTTTTTCAGGATGCCTGCACGGTGGCCCGCGAATTGGAACTGGTGCTCACCGGCAAAGAGGGTGGCAAAGAAGTGGGACGGGTGGCCATGGCCGGCATTCCCCACCATGCCCTTGAACGCTATTGCCGCACCCTCATTGAAAAGGGCTATGCCATTGCCATCTGCGATCAAGTGGAAGACCCTGCCCAAGCCCAAGGATTGGTGAAGCGGCAAGTGACCCAAGTCTTTACACCGGGAACGGTTTTAGATACAGAGCTGCTTCAACCGCGCCGCAATAATTTTTTAGCTGCTGTTCTACTTTCTGGCAACCATTGGGGGTTGGCCTATGCCGATGTCTCGACGGGGGAGTTTTGTACCACCCAAGGGAGCGATCGCGCCGATCTAGTGGCAGAACTCAACCGCTTGCAACCGGCAGAAATCCTCCTGCCCACCGAAGCGCCGGACATTAATCGCCTCTTGCGCCCCGGCGAAGGCAAGGATCAATTGCCCCCGGAATTGCCGCCCCAGTGGTGCTACACGCTGCGATCGCCCCAAGATTTTCAGGCAGCGGAAGCGCGGCAACGCCTGTGTCAACGTTTTCAGGTGAAATCCCTGGAAGGCTTTGGCTGTGAACATCTGCCCCTTGCCATGCGCGCCGCTGGGGGACTGTTGGCCTATTTGGATGAAACCCACCGCCAGCAGCCTGTCCCCCTGCAAAACCTCAGCACCTATTTCCTGCAACAGTATCTTTTTCTGGATCCGCAGACTCGCCGCAATCTGGAACTCACCCAAACCGTTCGCGACGGCAGTTTTCAAGGCTCACTCCTGTGGGCGATCGATCGCACCACAACCGCCATGGGGGGACGCCTGCTCCGCCGTTGGCTGCTGCAACCCCTCCTTGATATTGAGCAGATTACGGCTCGCCAGGAGGCGATTGCTGAGTTGATAGCCAACAGTAGCCTGCGCCAGAGTCTACATCGCCATCTTCAGGAAATTTATGACCTTGAACGCTTGGCCGGTCGGGCGGGATCAGGGACTGCCAACGCGCGGGATTTGGCAGCGCTGCGGGACTCCTTTCGCACCTTAGTCTCTTTGGCAGCGGTGGTTGCGAACACGACCTCTCCCTATCTGCAAGCGCTGGCTCAACTGCCACCGGTTATTGAGCAATTGGCGGACACCCTCAGTGCGGCCCTGGTAGATCACCCCCCCATTAGTCTCAGCGAAGGGGGAATTCTACGCCCCGGTGCCTATCCCGAACTGGATCAGCAGCGCCAGCAAATCGAGCAGGATCAACAGTGGCTTCTCAATCTGGAAGCCCAAGAGCGACAGCGCACGGGCATTAGTACACTGAAAGTGGGCTACACCAAAGTCTTTGGCTATTACCTCAGTGTCTCCCGCGCCAAGCTGAGCCAAGTGCCCGATGACTACATCCGCAAGCAAACCCTCGCCAATGAGGAACGCTTTATTACGGCTGAGCTCAAGGAACGGGAAGCACGGCTATTGGCGGCTCAAAGCCATCTTTTTGAACTGGAGTACCAATACTTTGTCCAGTTGCGCGAGCAGGTGGCCGCTCAGGCCTCAACGATTCGTGAGATTGCAGCAGCAGTAGCAGCGGTGGATGCCCTTTTGGGGTTAGCCGAGGTGGCGGTGTATCAGGGCTATTGCCGACCGCAAATGACCCGCGATCGCCAGCTTTGCATTCGCGGTGGCCGTCACCCCGTTGTGGAGCAAACGTTACCGGCCGGCTTTTTTGTTCCCAACGATACCCAACTGGGGACAGAGGCAGATTTAATGGTGCTGACGGGTCCCAATGCCAGCGGCAAAAGTTGCTATCTGCGGCAGGTGGGTCTGATTCAACTGCTGGCGCAAATGGGCAGTTATGTGCCCGCTACTAGTGCCACCTTGGGCATCTGCGATCGCATTTTTACCCGCGTGGGTGCCGTTGATGATCTCGCCACTGGCCAATCCACCTTTATGGTGGAGATGAATGAAACCGCGAACATCCTCAACCATGCGGGCGATCGCTCCCTTGTGCTCTTGGATGAAATTGGCCGCGGCACCGCCACCTTCGATGGCCTCGCGATTGCGTGGTCAGTGGCAGAATATCTGGCGACCACCCTCAAATCCCGCACTATTTTTGCCACCCACTACCACGAACTCAATCAACTGGCAACGCTCCTGCCCAATGTGGCCAACTATCAAGTTGTCGTCAAAGAACTCCCCAACGAGATTATTTTTCTACACCAAGTGAAGCCCGGTGGTGCCGATCGCTCCTACGGCATTGAAGCCGGACGCCTTGCCGGCTTACCTCCAGTCGTGATTCAACGCGCCCGCGAAGTGATGTGCCAAATCGAGAAGCACAGCAGAATTACCGTGGGACTGCGCAAAAGCCCAATGAGTGACCCCCCAACCGCCCCTGAGATCAATCAGGGGGAGCTGCCCTTTTAATTCCTTAGCTAGAATAGAGATTGTAACGTTTTGTTAACAAGGGGAATTTGTGGTTGTCCTGTTAAAGCTCGCCCCACCCCTACGGCAAACGCTCCTGCGGCTGATCTTGGCAGGTCTGTTGTTTTGGTCCAGCATTGCTGCAATGTTGCCTACCTTACCCCTCTACATCGCTGCGAAGGGGGGCACGCCCCATCAGGTGGGGTTTGTCATGGGTGCCTTTGCCGTGGGGCTGCTGGGTTCTCGCTCCTGGTTAGGCCCCCTCGCCGATCGCCGCGGACGCAAAATGACCCTGCTCATTGGCCTCGCCGTGGCGGCGATCGCCCCCCTATTTTACATCCTCAGCCACAACCTACCGCTCCTGATGGCGGTGCGCCTGCTCCATGGCGTGAGCATTGCCGGCTTTACCACCGGTTACATGGCTCTGGTGACGGATATTGCCCCACCCCAACATCGCGGCGAAATCATTGGCTACACTAGCCTTGTCCATCCCATTGGGGTAGCCCTTGGGCCCAGTTTGGGCAGTTGGCTGCAAATCCACTACGGCCATGGCTGGGTCTTTATGATTGCCAGCACACTGGCCGCCTTCGGCTTCATGACTGCCGCAGGGGTGCGGGCAGTGAATAGGGCGCAGGAGGCTCTCCAGCCGCCTCCAGAGAAAACCCTCTTTTGGCGGTTATTGCTGTCAGAACGGCTGCGGATTCCTAGCTTAGTGATGTTGAGTGTGGGCTTGACCTTTGGCACGATCGCCACGTTCATTCCCCTCTTTATGGCAGCCGAGCAGTTGGGGGTATCCCCAGGTCTGTTTTACGCCGTCGCGGCGATCGCCAGCTTTATCGGTCGTGTCCTGACGGGTGCTGCCTCCGATCGCTGGGGACGAGGCATTTTCATCTCCGCTAGCCTCGCCGCCTACGTCATCTCAATGGTGCTCCTCGCCCAAGCCCAAACCGCTTTGGATATCCTCTGGGCAGCGATTCTTGAAGGTCTTGCCGGCGGTGTCCTGATTCCGATGGTGGCTGCCCTCATGGCCGATCGCTCCATCCCCCAGGAGCGCGGACGGGTTCTCAGCCTCAGTTTAGGCGGTTTTGATCTGGGAATGGCCCTAGCGGGTCCCCTGCTGGGGGGACTGGTTGAGCATTGGGGCTATCGCCTCATCTTTCGCATGGCAGCAGTCTTTAGCCTCTTGGGGTTGACCTTCTTTTTAACCGCCAGTAGTAAAAGCCTGCCCGATTCCCTGCGCTTTGCCCTCGGCATGGGGCGCGATCGCTATGCCCTATAGCCTACTATTTTTTGGGATCGCCCTCTTGGCTGGAACAAACGGCGCAAGCCCCCTTAAGAGAAGATGGCCTGTCGCTGATGTATCCCCTCTTCAAGAAAAGGGCGGTATCCTTAGGGATTCGTTACAATTTTTTGAGATCACCCACTAGGGAAAAACGCGTGTCCACAGCAGCTTCGGCCAATTTGACCCCCACCGGCAAATCCTACCGTTGGAATCGCGAGCGTTACTCGAAAGCGCGGCGCTTCTTTGATATTTGGTTTTTTGTCTGGCGATTTCTCTTTGGCCGCTGGCTCCTCACCCAATCTTGGAGCTACTGGGGCGGTAAGACCGATGCCAAACGGGCGGCGCGACGCCGTGCCCAAGCCATTTGGATTCGCGAAACCTTCCTTGACCTTGGCCCCACCTTCATCAAACTGGGGCAGCTGTTTTCCACCCGCGCCGATCTCTTTCCCAGCGAGTACGTCGAAGAACTCAGTAAGCTTCAAGACCGCGTCCCCGCCTTTAGCTACGAGCTAGTTGCAAAAATCATCTACGAGGACTTTGGCCGCCCCATCCCTGAACTGTTTCGCAGTTTTGACCCCATCCCCATGGCTGCCGCTAGTCTTGGCCAGGTTCACAAAGCCCAACTGCTTTCTGGGGAAGAGGTGGTGGTCAAAGTTCAACGCCCCGGCCTACGGCAGCTCTTTGACATCGATCTTGCCATTCTCAAGGGCATTGCCCAGTATTTTCAGAACCATCCCAAATGGGGTCAAGGGCGGGACTGGATGGGCATCTACGATGAGTGTTGCCGCATTCTCTACGAAGAAATTGACTACCTCAACGAGGGACGCAATGCCGACACGTTCCGCCGCAATTTTCGAGATCGCGAGTGGGCCTGTGTTCCACGCGTCTATTGGCGCTACACCTCACGGCGCGTCCTCACCCTTGAGTACCTACCGGGAATTAAAATCAGCCACTACGAAGCCCTCGAAGCGGCTGGCCTAGACCGCAAACGCCTAGCAGAACTGGGTGCCAAGGCCTACCTCTATCAAGTTCTCAACGATGGCTTTTTCCACGCTGACCCCCATCCGGGCAACATTGCCGTCAGCCCCAACGGCCAACTCATTTTCTATGACTTTGGCATGATGGGGCGCATTCAACCCGTCACCCGCGATAAACTGCTGAAAACATTTTTAAGCATTGCCCAGCGGGATGCTGAACAGGTGGTACAGTGCCTTGTAGAGCTAGGGGCGTTGGTACCCACAGGGGATCTAGGGCCAGTGCGGCGCTCGATTCAGTATCTCCTCGACAATTTCATGAACCAGTCCTTTGAAACCCAATCGGTGGCTCAAATCAGCGATGACCTTTACGAAATTGCCTATGACCAACCCTTTCGGTTTCCTGCCACATTTACCTTTGTGATGCGCGCCTTTTCCACCCTCGAGGGCGTGGGCAAGGGACTGGATAAAGACTTTAACTTCATGCAAGTTGCCCAACCATTTGCGACCGAACTTATGACCAACGGAAACTTTCCCGATCCCAGTAATGGCAGTCTTTTCTCAGAACTGAGTCGGCAAGCCGCTCAAGTGGGCAGCAGTGCCATTGGCTTGCCCCGTCGCCTTGAAGAAGTACTCGATAAACTTGAAAATGGTGACCTGCGCTTGCGCGTCCGTTCCAGTGAGAGCGATCGCATTCTGCGGCGCCTGAGTAACATTAACTTAGGGCTAAATTATGTCGTGCTCATTGGCAGTTTTTCTTTGGCGGCAACAATTTTATTCGTCAACCAATATCTTTTCCTCGCAGGTGTGGCAGCCGCGTTAGCGGTATGGTTTGGTATCCTCTATTGGCGGCTAATGGTTAAACTCGATAAGTATGAAAAAATGTTTTAGCAAGAAACCCAGGACAGGGGGGCATGGACGTTGCTGGCTTAACTGACTGTGGTCTGATTCGCAAAAGCAATCAGGATGCTTTTTATATTGACGAAAAGCATCACCGCTTTTTTATTGTTGCAGATGGCATGGGAGGACACGCCGGCGGCGAGGAAGCCAGTCGTTTAGCCGTTGATCACATTCGGCAGTATCTGGAGACCCACCTCAAAGACCTGCAGCACGACCCCGTCACTCTCCTGCGCCAAGCCTTTCTTGCAGCCAATCATGCCATTGTTGAGCAGCAGCGCCAAAATACTGCCCGTGCCGATATGGGTACCACGGCTGTGGTAATTCTAGTTGATGAAAAGGGCGATCGCGCTTGGTGTGCCCATGTGGGCGACTCACGCATCTACCGCTGGCGTAAAGACCAGCTCCAGCAGATTACCAACGACCACACGTGGATTGCCCAAGCTGTACAGTTGGGGAGTTTGACACCTGAACAGGCGCGGCAGCATCCGTGGCGTCATGTACTCTCTCAGTGCCTAGGCCGCGAAGATCTCACCCAAATTGATATTCAACCCATTGATCTAGAGGCGGGCGATCGCCTGCTGCTGTGCAGCGACGGCTTGACCGAAGAACTCACTGATGATGTCATCAGTATTTACCTCAGTGAACCCGATGTCGAAAAGGCAGCGACTGCCCTTGTGCACGCAGCCAAAACCCATGGCGGGCATGACAATGTCACCGTCGTTGTTATTGGTATTTAAGGGTATTTAAGGCCTATGCAAACGGAATTTATCCGTCTCAGCCTACCGCGACACAGCCTTTCCCAGCCCTTCCATGACGCCATCGAACAAGCCCTGCAAGCCCATGGTCAACCCCTCCGCTGGGCAATTACTGGCACCACCCCCACTGATTTAACGGTTGAAGCCGTTGTTCTCAAAACCCCACTCCGCCCTTGATACAATCCCTCTAGGTTCTTTTATTCATGCTCCTATGACCCGTGCAGGTATTGGCATTCAAACCGCTCAGATTCGCCCCGGCCGAGTGAGCGGTCAACTCCACGTCTATGACGGTACCGGTAAAGGAAAATCTCAAGCGGCTCTTGGAGTTGTTCTGCGCTCCATTGGTCTGGGTATTGCCTCTGCATGGCCCACTCGGGTACTGCTGTTGCGCTTTCTGAAAGGACCCGGTCGTGCCTATGCCGAAGATGCCGCCATTGAAGCTCTGCAACGGGGGTTTCCCCACTTAATTGATCAAGTACGAACAGGACGAGCCGAATACTTCACTGCTGAGCAAATTACCAAATTCGATCGCCAAGAAGCACAGCGGGGCTGGGACATTGCCAAAGGGGCGATCGCCTCTGGTCTCTATTCTGTCATTGTTTTAGATGAACTCAACCCTGTCTTAGATTTAGGCCTTTTGTCCGTTGATGAAGTCGTCAACACCCTCCGCCGCAAGCCCGAACACCTAGAGATTATTGCCACTGGCCGAGGTGCCCCTGCCCAACTCCTGCAAATTGCTGACCTCCACTCCGAGATGCGTCCCCTTGTGCATCCTACGGCTCAAGAACAGGGCATTGAGGGGATTGAAATCTATACGGGTGACGGCAAAGGCAAGTCCACCAGTGCCCTCGGTAAAGCCCTTCAGGCGATCGGCAAAGGAATTAGCCGCGACCAATCCCACCGTGTTCTGATTCTCCAATGGCTCAAGGGGGGGCAAGGCTATACCGAAGATGCAGCGATCGCTGCCCTCAAGGAAAGCTATCCCCATTTAGTGGATCACCACCGCTGTGGTCGGGATGCCATTGTCTGGCGCGGTCAACAGCAGGAAATTGACTACATCGAAGCCGAACGCGGCTGGGAAATTGCCCGAGCTGCCATTACCTCCGGGCTTTACAAGACAATTATTCTCGACGAACTCAACCCCACCGTTGACCTTGAACTTCTCCCCGTCGAACCCATTGTGCAAACGCTCCTGCGCAAGCCACGCACCACTGAAATTATCATTACCGGTCGCTGCAAATATCCCCCCGCCTACTTTGAACTCGCCAGCGTTCACTCAGAGATGATCTGCCACAAGCACTATGCCGAGAAGGGCGTTGATCTCAAGCGCGGCGTTGATTTCTAAGAACAGACACGAGCCGGCACTATCTCTCCCACTCTAAACTGCTGCAAATAGGCAATCACAGTTGCAAATTGGGGCCGATTTAAGCGGTAATAAACCCACCGCCCCTGTTGGCGCGACAGCACGAGATTGGCTTGCCGCAGTGCCCGCAGATGAAACGAGAGCTTTGAGGGCCTCAGGTGCAGACGTTCGCACAGATCACAGACGCACAGTTCCTCCCGATGGAGGATCTCAATCACTTTCAAGCGCAAGGGTTCCCCAAGGGCATGGAAGGCCAACTGAATCTCAGCGGGATATTCCTGATGAATCTCTGAAGCAACCATCACTGCACTGAACAAGGAACACCAAGGGGCCAGCGAAACTGCCCCCTTGTTTGAGCCGTATTCCCAGGTTTAGGCACTCGACTCCGATCAATGGTTTGGCGCAATTGATCCAATCCTACTTGGTCCAGGCGATCATCTGCTGTCGTCCACAAACGCAAATTGGTACTCCCCTGTTGGGGGTGGCTCCAAGAGGTCAACTATTGTGTCTTTTCATCTACGTCAAGCAAATCCCAATCCCTGCGACTTCCCCCGACGTTTGCGTAAGCAAAGCCGCAAACTCCTTCGCAGTCATGAAGCCCGTGTAGGGGTCATTTAATGCTGCAACATTCCCTGAATGGCCCCATAGGCCTGCTCCCGCAACATATAGGGCTGCCCCAAAAGTTAGTGCCCTACTGCCAACCAATCCACCTGATTAAATGATTCATCCACATATTCCTGCTGCACAATTTGCCACACCTTATCCACCAACATCTTGACATCTTGGGACTGTTCTGGATTTGTCCATAGCTGGGTAACCCCACCAACGGCACCGGCGTAACCACCGACGAACCCACTAGCACCCAATGCCGAAGACCCATCAAACGCACAAATTAAGGCATAGCCCTGAAAACCTTTTGAGGAGAGCAATATTTGATGCAATATAAGCCGAATTACCCGTCAATGTCACTCCCCTATCCAAAACCGATAATCCCTTAAACATTTCTTAAAAATCAGGACCCCACCTAGAAAACCTAGATGGGGTAGTTTGAGTATTTTGCCTAGCACCGAGCTATTTTTGCAGGAGGCGACCCTCCAACTATCTTCACCGCTGCGACGTTTCACCTCTGAGTTCGGGATGGATCAGTGTGGTTCCGCCGCGCCATAGGCACTAGGCAAAGCCTTGATTTTGATTCGAACTGAGAACCTAGACTGGAGAACTGCTAGATAAATTCAGCAAAAATAAGCTTGCAACTGAATAACCTTTCAACTAAATAGCGATAGCCAGGAGAATTACTTTATTCAGACACCTGTTGATTGATGAGGTCAAGCCCTCGGTCTATTAGTACTCCTAGACTTCATCCATTACTGGACTTCCATCGAGAGCCTATTAACGGGTGTTCTACCCGTGACCTTACTGGCTTATGCCATGGGAGCACTCATCTTGAGGTGGGCTTCCCACTTAGATGCTTTCAGCGGTTATCCACTCCGCACATGGCTACCCTGCGTTTACCGTTGGCACGATAACAGGTACACCAGAGGTGCGTTCCTCCCGGTCCTCTCGTACTAAGGAGGACTCCTCTCAATGCTCCTACGCCTGCACCGGATATGGACCGAACTGTCTCACGACGTTCTGAACCCAGCTCACGTACCGCTTTAATGGGCGAACAGCCCAACCCTTGGGACGTACTACCGCCCCAGGTTGCGATGAGCCGACATCGAGGTGCCAAACCTCCCCGTCGATGTGAACTCTTGGGGGAGATCAGCCTGTTATCCCTAGAGTAACTTTTATCCGTTGAGCGACGGCCCTTCCACGCGGAACCGTCGGATCACTAAGGCCGACTTTCGTCCCTGCTCGACTTGTAGGTCTTGCAGTCAAGCTCCCTTATGCCTTTGCACTCTGCGGCTGATTTCCGACCAGCCTGAGGGAACCTTTGCGCGCCTCCGTTACCATTTAGGAGGCGACCGCCCCAGTCAAACTGCCCACCTGAAACTGTTCCTTCGCTGGCTAACAGCAGAAGGTTAGAATTCTAGCCTTGCCAGAGTGGTATCTCACTGGCGACTCCATATCCCCCGCAAGGGATACTTCAACGTCTCCCACCTATCCTGCGCAAGCAAAGCCCGAACCCAATTCCAGGCTACAGTAAAGCTTCATAGGGTCTTTCTGTCCGGGTGCAGGTAGTCCGCATCTTCACAGACACTTCTATTTCGCCGAGCCTCTCTCCGAGACAGCGCCCAGATCGTTACGCCTTTCGTGCGGGTCGGAACTTACCCGACAAGGAATTTCGCTCAGTTGCTCTTTACCGTTTCCGGTAAAGCTGGACTTTACCTTGTGCGACCACGATTAATTTCAGATGCCAGCTTTCGGATTTTCTCTAGACCGTCATCTGTTAAGTGCATTCCTGCTTGACACAGAAGCACCACATCCCTGAACTTAAGGAAGTCTATGTTTTTGCTTGTCTTCAGTGGATGTTTCAAAAAGAAGGGACAGATACGGTGAGCTAAGTGCTCTATGCTACGGACTCGATAGGCCATGCGATCGCCGTGATTTACACGAACAACACCGCAATCAAAATAAGCCTTGAGTGCATAGAGAACCTTAATGTTTCGTCGATGCTGGACAACGGTAAACTCAGGAAGAACCTGAAAACCGGTTGCCATGCTTGAATGAGGATTAATTCCTATATGGAAGCATCCTT
Source organism: Thermosynechococcus sp. M3746_W2019_013 (assembly GCF_015296045.1). Taxonomy (NCBI): domain Bacteria; kingdom Bacillati; phylum Cyanobacteriota; class Cyanophyceae; order Acaryochloridales; family Thermosynechococcaceae; genus Thermosynechococcus; species Thermosynechococcus sp. M3746_W2019_013. The sequence goes on from NZ_DVDW01000060.1 coordinate 19,198, forward strand.
CGCCATCAACGAAACCAACAATCCACTGGGCATCTAAATCCATGTGTGTCGCACCTGAACATCAAGTCTCTGAGGATTCCTAGGTTTACCTAGGTCTTTCCTGCGGATTATCCCCATGTCTTTCACTTTTTAACTGAACAGCACCACAGCACCTTAATATTTCTTAGAACTTTTTCTAGTCCGGTGCCTCGCTGAACGAGTAGTGAAAAGCTGTTAGAGGACTTTCCCGCATATGGTTCAGTTTTACTAAGGCTAGCAGTTGTTAACCTTAGGACCGTTATAGTTACGGCCGCCGTTCACCGGGGCTTCGGTCGCCAGCTTCGCTTGCGCTGACCGGCTTCCTTAACCTTCCGGCACTGGGCAGGCGTCAGCCCCCATACATCGTCTTACGACTTAGCGGAGACCTGTGTTTTTGGTAAACAGTCGCCTGGGCCTCTTCACTGCGACCACCTCTCGGTGGCACCCCTTCTCCCGAAGTTACGGGGCCATTTTGCCGAGTTCCTTAGAGAGAGTTATCTCGCGCCCCTTGGTATACTCTACCCCCCCACCTGTGTCGGTTTCGGGTACGGGTATCTTGGCTTAACGTGCTTAGAGCTTTTCTTGGAAGCATGACATCAATCACTTCCCCACCGTAGTGGGTCGTACTCCTGCCTCAGCTCAGAGCGTTTTCACCGCTCCTCAACACCTCGGACAGTTGAACCGGTAACCAACATCCGGCTGATCTAGCCTTCTTCGTCCCTCTGCACAAACCAAGATGAGTACTGGAATATTGACCAGTTGTCCATCGACTACGCCTTTCGGCC